>CAZZZI010000001.1:0-96006 GCA_964658415.1 uncultured Sphingomonas sp.
GATCCTGGAAATGCGCGGAATTTCGCAGATCTTTCCGGGCGTCAAGGCGCTCGACAACGTCAGCATCGCGCTCTATCCCGGCAAGGTGACGGCGCTGATCGGCGAGAACGGGGCCGGCAAGTCGACGCTCGTCAAAATCCTGACAGGTATCTACCGGCCGAACGAGGGCGAGATCCTCGTCGACGGCAAGCCCACCACATTTGCAAGCGCGCAGGCCTCGATCGATGCCGGCGTGACGGCCATCCACCAGGAAACCGTGCTCTTCGACGAGCTGACGGTCGCCGAAAACATCTTCCTCGGCCACGCGCCGCGCACGTCGTGGAAAACCATCGACTGGAAGACGATGAACAGCCGCGCGAAAACGCTGCTGGAATCGCTGGAAAGCGCCATAGATCCAAAAATCCGCCTGAAGGACCTGTCGATCGCCCAGCGCCATCTGGTCGCCATTGCCCGGGCGCTGTCGATCGAGGCGCGCATCGTCATCATGGACGAGCCGACCGCCGCCCTGTCGCGCAAGGAGATCGACGATCTCTTCCGCATCGTCGAGGGCCTGAAGGCGCAGGGCAAGGCGATCCTGTTCATCAGCCACAAGTTCGATGAGGTCTACGAGATCGCCGACAATTTCGCCGTCTTCCGCGACGGCCGGGCCGTCGGCCATGGACGGCTGAAGGATACGCCGCAGGATGAGATCGTCCGCATGATGGTCGGCCGCGACGTCGCCGATGCCTTTCCGAAGATGGCCGTCAACATCGGCACCACCGTCCTTGCCGTCGAGCGCTATTGCCACGCCACGGAATTCCGCGACATCTCCTTCGAACTGCGCCGCGGCGAAATCCTCGGCATCTACGGGCTGATCGGCGCCGGCCGCTCGGAACTCTGCCAGTCGCTGTTCGGTATCACCAAGCCGCTTTCCGGCCGGCTGACGCTCGAAGGCAATGTAATCGCGATCCGCTCGCCGCTGGAGGCAATCCGGGCCGGCATCGTCTACGTGCCGGAGGAGCGCGGGCGGCACGGCCTGGCGCTGCCGATGCCGATCTACCAGAACATGTCGCTGCCATCGCTGGTGCGTACCTCGCGAAAAGGGTTCCTGAAGGCCGCCAACGAGCTGGCGCTGGCCCGCAAATATGCCGAGCGGCTCGATCTGCGCGCCGCCGCCCTCTCCGTGCCTGTCGGCACGCTGTCGGGCGGCAACCAGCAGAAGGTGGTGATCGGCAAATGGCTGGCGACCCTGCCGAAGGTCATCATCCTCGACGAGCCGACCAAGGGGATCGACATCGGCTCCAAGGCTGCCGTCCACCAGTTCATCTCGGAACTCGCCGCCGAAGGCCTGAGCATCATCATGATCTCGTCGGAGCTGCCGGAGATCATCGGCATGGCTGACCGGGTGCTTGTCATGAAGGAGGGCCTTTCGGCCGGCCTGTTCGATCGCGAGGCGCTGACGCCGGAAACCCTGGTGCGCGCCGCCACCGGCAATGTTTAGGATAAGCCCATGTCCCGTCTTCTGAAAAAGCGCGAAACGCTGCTCCTCGTCATCATCCTGGTGATGATCGCCGGCTTTTCCACCCGCGCCGCCGGATTTGCCGCGCCGGGGAACCTGTCGAACATTTTCAACGACACCTCGATCCTGATCATCCTGGCGCTGGCGCAGATGACGGTCATCCTCACCAAGTCGATCGACCTCTCCGTCGCCGCCAATCTCGCCTTCACCGGCATGGCCGTCGCCATGCTCAACGCCACGTTTCCAGGCATCCCGCTGGTAGCACTCGTGCTCGTCGCCATCGTCATCGGTGCAGCCCTCGGCGCCATCAACGGCTATCTCGTCTGGGCGCTGGAAATGCCGCCGATCGTCGTCACCCTCGGCACGCTGACGATCTATCGCGGCATGGCCTTCGTGCTCTCGGGCGGCACCTGGGTCAACGCCCACCAGATGACGCCGGTGTTTCTCAACGTGCCGCGCACCATGTTCCTCGGCCTGCCCGTGCTCGGCTGGATCGGCATCGCCATCGTCGCGCTGGTCTACTTCATCCTGAAATACACGCCCTTCGGCCGGGCCACCTATGCGGCCGGCGGCAATGCCGTCGCCGCCGTCTACGCCGGCGTCGATGTCGGCAAGACGCGCTTCTTTGCGTTCGTCCTCTCCGGTGCTTTGGCGGGGCTTTCAGGCTATCTCTGGGTGTCGCGCTATGCGGTCGCCTATGTCGATATCGCCAACGGCTTCGAACTCGATAGCGTCGCTGCCTGCGTGATCGGCGGCATCTCGATCGCCGGCGGCGTCGGCTCGGTGGCGGGCACCGTGCTCGGGGCGCTGTTCCTCGGCGTCATCAAGAATGCGCTCCCCGTCATCGGCATTTCGCCGTTCACGCAGATGGCGATATCAGGCACCGTCATTATCCTCGCCGTCGTCTTCAACGCCCGGCGCGAACGTAACCGAGGCCGCATCATCCTGCGCGACAAGGCAGCCCGGGATAGCCTGACAAACGAGGTGGCAGCATGAGCGCCGTTCCTAAGACGCAAAACGAGCCGCGCCGCGCCATCCCCGATCGGCTCGGCACGCCGTTCAAGCGTATCATCGCCAGCTGGGAGGTGCTGCTGCTTGGCGTCGCCATCCTGATCTTCATCTTCAATTCGCTGGCCTCCCCCTATTTCCTCGACGCCTACAATCTTTCCGACGCGACCTACAATTTCACCGAAAAGGCCATGATCGCCTTTGCCATGGCGCTGCTGATCATCGCGGGCGAAATCGACCTCTCGGTCGCCGCGATCATCGCGCTGGCCTCGACGGCGATGGGCTATGCCGCGCAGGCCGGCGTCGACACGGTCGGCCTGGTCGCCATCGGCCTCGGCGTCGGGTTGGTCTGCGGCCTGTTCAACGGCATCCTCGTCTCCGTGCTGAAGCTGCCGTCGATCGTCGTCACCATCGGCACGATGAGCCTGTTTCGCGGCATCTCCTACATCGTCCTCGGCGACCAGGCCTTCGGCGGCTATCCCGAGGATTTTGCGTTCTTCGGCCAGGGCTATGTCGTCTGGGTGTTCTCCTTCGAGTTCGTGCTGTTCATCGTGCTCGCCATACTTTTCGCCATCCTGCTGCATGCGACCAATTTCGGCCGGCAGGTCTACGTCATCGGCAACAACGAATTCGCGGCCCGCTTTTCCGGCATTCCGGTCGAGCGGATCAAGTTTATCCTGTTTCTGCTGACCGGCGTGATGAGCGGCCTTGCCGCCGTCTGCCTGACGTCGCGGCTCGGCTCGACGCGTCCATCGATTGCCCAGGGCTGGGAGCTCGAAGTGGTGACCATGGTGGTGCTCGGCGGCGTCTCGATCCTCGGCGGTTCCGGCACGATTGGCGGCGTCGTCATTGCCGCCTTCGTCATGGGCCTCGTCACATTCGGGCTTGGCCTGCTCAATGTTCCCGGCATCGTCATGTCGATCTTCATCGGCCTGCTGCTGATCATCACCATCGCGTTGCCGATCATCGCGCGGCGCATCAAGGCCATGAGCGGAAGATGACCGGCGATTTCGAAAAACACGCCTTCAAGATGCAGCTCCATCCGGGCATGGAGGCCGAATACCGGCGTCGGCACGACGAGATCTGGCCTGAGCTGGTGGACCTGCTGCATGCCTCCGGCGCCAGCGACTATTCGATCCACCTCGACCGCGAGACCAATACCCTCTTTGGCGTGCTGACCCGGCCGAAGGATCATACGATGGCAAGCCTGCCCTCCCATCCCGTGATGCAGAAGTGGTGGGCGCATATGGCCGACATCATGGCGAGCAATCCGGACAATTCCCCTGTCCAGAGCGACCTGGTGACGCTCTTTCACCTGCCATGAGCCAGCCGTTCCGCCACATCGCCGTGCTCGACATCGGCAAGACCAATGCCAAGGTGGTGGTGCTCGATGCCGGGACCGGCAGGGAGATCGCCGCCGTTAGGACCGGCAATGCCGTGCTGCAGGACGGGCCCTATCCCCATTACGATATCGAGGGCTTGTGGCGGTTCACGCTGCAGGCGCTTTCCGGTTTTGCGGTCGAGCCCGGTTTCGACGCGGTGTCGATCACCACTCACGGCGCCTGTGCGGCGTTGCTCGATTCCGACGGTCGCCTTGCGCTGCCGGTGCTCGACTACGAGCATCCCTATGACCCCGCTATCCGCGCCGACTATCTGGCGCTGCGTCCCGATTTTTCCGAGACTTTTTCGCCATCGCTGCCCGTCGGCCTCAATCTCGGGGCTCAGTTGCATTATCAGAAGGCGGCCTTTCCGGAGGCTTTCGCGCAGGTCGCCACGATCCTCACCTATCCCCAATACTGGGCCTTTCGGCTGACCGGTGTGGCGGCGAACGAGGTGACGTCGCTCGGCTGCCACACGGACTTGTGGCTACCGGAAACCGGCGACTACTCGCCGCTGGTCGACAGGCTCGGCATCCGCGCGCTGATGGCGCCGCTCCGCCCCGCCTTCGATGCCCTCGGCCCGATCTCTGCCGCCATCGCCCATGACATCGGCGTTGGCCCCGATATCCCCGTCTATTGCGGTATCCACGACAGCAATGCCTCGCTGCTGCCGCATCTGGTTGGCCGCCCGTCGCCCTTTGCGGTCGTGTCGACAGGAACATGGGTGGTGAGCTTTGCCGTCGGCGGCGACATGGGCAATCTCGATCCCGGTCGCGATACGCTTGCCAACGTCGATGCCTATGGTCGCGCCGTCCCCTCCGCGCGGTTCATGGGCGGGCGGGAGTTCGAGGTTTTGTCGAAAGCATTCGGCGATGTCGCGCCGGAGGCTGCCGAGGAAGCTGTGGGTGCCGTCGTCGAACGGCGGCTGATGCTGTTGCCCAATGTTGTAGAGGGCCCCGGTCCCTTTCCCGGACAGGCCATGGCATGGCTGAACGACGCGCAGGCGACCGCTGCCGAGCGCTGTGCTGCGGCGGGGCTTTACCTGGCGCTGATGACGCAGGCCTGCCTCGATCTCATCGGTGCCGGCGGCAGCATCTTGGTCGAAGGACCCTTCGCGCTCAACCGCATCTACACTGCGGCCCTTTCCGCGCTGACAGGTCTTCCCGTTGTCGCCCTGCCGGGCTCGACGGGCACGAGCCTCGGTGCCGCGTTGCTGACGGGCATCGCACCGGCCGGAATGCCGCAGCCGTCGAAGGACAAGCTGGCGCTGCCACCCCTCAAGGCCTATAGTGGCCTCTGGCGTCAGCAGACGCGCGCGCGATAGAGACCCGCTGGCGGCCGGCGCTGCTGTACCAACCAGGATTTCGACAAAGTTTGGCGCGTGGTCTCTTGCCAAGATTTCGGCTTGCTACAATTAATACCTGATACGACCGGTGGCGAGTTGCCTCCGCGCGTCGATCAAGCCAGTAGCAAACATATTACCACGGCCTCGCGGGCGGGGGACGCAATGTCAAAATTACCGAAGAACCCTCTGCTGCTTGCCGACGACAACAACTGGCGTTGTCGCGAGGCGCTGAGGCGCGCTGTCGAGAAGGTGGTGCGGGAAGCGCTCGACGATGGCTGGAAGCCGGAAGACATTGCCATTTCGCTGGTCGAAGTCGCCGACGACAACATGGATCGCATGATTGGCGAAGCCATGTGCCCCAGCCATCCCATCGTGGTTCACTGAGCTTTCACGTGTGCAGCAGCGTCTGTTGATTTAATCGTATGGCGTGCATAGATATTTAGTATGCAACTAAAGGGCTACTGTCCGGTTGAACGAGAAAAACGGGATTTCGTTTTGAAATCAGCGGATTTCTAAACCAGACCAACCCGCGCGCGCAGCCGACGCCCTGCCGGCAACCTGATCCGTGAGCGAGGATTAAACCTTCCTTTCGGCGGAACAATGGACGCCCCCTACCGTTCCACATGGCAAACTTCAATCCGGTCGCAGCCCTCGGGCTCGATCAGCGGGGCTGAGAACCATGCAAGCGTCTACCGTAGCAAACGACCAGCAAGCAAGGCGCCGACCACCGCGCATTTACTACGTCCATCCCCTTATGCTGTCCGGCATTTCCGATTGGGAAGCCCTTTTCGATCATGCGGCCGCGCTCGGCTTCGATACTGTCCTGACCGCCCCACCCTTTCTGACGCTGCCCGGCGAAAGCGTTTTCGTGGCAACGGATTTCGACCGCCTGACGCCGTCCCTGCAGGACCTCGGGACCCCCGCAGCTGGAATGAAGACCTTGGCAAAGGCCGCCCGCGATCGCGGCTTGGCGCTGATGATCGATATCGTCATCGATCGGCTTTCCAGCCGGGAGACTGCGGACAATGCCGTCATCGTCGACCCGCGCATCCGGCCGGAGGAAAGATACAGCTTTCAGTTTCCGGCCGGCAGTGAAGCGGCCGAGCAAAACCTGCGTCGATGGCACCAGCTTCTCGGGACACTGGCTTCGTCTGGCGTCGCCGGGTTCCGCTGCCTCGGCGTCGATCGGCTTCCGGTTGCCGATTGGGCGCGATTGATCGACGCGACGCGGACCGTTGCGGCCGACACGCAGTTTTACGCCTGGACGCCGGGAACCGCTTTCTCCGTCCGTCGCGATCTCGCATCCGCCGGTTTCGACGGCGCTTTTTCTTCTATCTGCTGGTGGGACCAGCGCGGCGACTGGATCGTCGAGGAGCATGAACTGCATCGCCAGATCGGCTTCGACATCGCGTTTCCCGAAGCGCCGTTCGGTCGCCGGGTCGCCCATGGCGCCGAGGATCTCGAGACAATCGAGCGCAAGGCTCGCCGGGCGCTGCTGCTGTCGGCCGCATTCGGTGACGGCTTGCTGGTGCCGATGGGTTTCGAATTCGGCTCTCCCCTGCCCCTCGATGCAATGGCCGGCAACGGGCGCGGTATTTCCGGGCTGCGCCAGGACGGTCTGCTCGACCTCTCCGCAGATATCAGGCGGGTGAACGCCGGCCTGCAGCGCCAGGACGCGGCGTTCGACAGGCAGCCGGTCCAGCTCGTCGTCGGCTCGTCCGCCCCGGTCTCGGTCCTCATTCGGACGGATGGCGCCGATGCGCGCTTTGCCAGCACGCAGCGGCTTTTCGCCATCAACGGCGATCTGCGGAAATCCGTACCCTTGCCTATGGGCACGCTATCCGGAAGCTCTACCGGATTTCTTCCGCTGGTAGACCTTGCGAACGAAACGTCGCTCGATCCGTCGACGGCGATCCGGCTGCAGCCGGGCGAGATCAGGACATTCGAAGGCAGGGTCGGCAAGGCCATCCTGTCGCCCGCGCCGGTCCCGGCCGATCAGGCCGGGGCATCCCCGCGGCTGGCGATCGAGGCGGTTACGCCATCGGTGGATGACGGGCGCTTCGCGGTAAAAACCACGGTCGGGCAGACGGTGCGCGTCGAAGCCGATATTTTCGGCGACGGGCACGACCCGCTCTCGGCTTCGCTAATGTGGCGCGCCGTCGATCAGGATGACTGGACGGAAGTCAGGATGCAGTTGATCGGCAACGATCGCTGGTGGGCGGAATTCGAGCTTCAACGGATGGGGCGGCATGAGTTCGTCGTCGAGGCATGGCGCGATCCTTTTGCGATTTTCCGCTACGAACTGGTGAAGAAGCACGATGCCAAGCTTGACCTGAAGCTGGAACTCCAGGAAGGCCTCGGCCTCGTCAAGGCTGCCGCCGCGAGAAACGTCGGCGATCTGGCGGCCCGGCTCAAGACCCTGGCGGACAGCCTCGTCAAGGCTGATGACGCCGTGCGCGTGAAGCTGCTTCTTGCGAGCGATACCTTGCAACTGATGAAGCAGGCTGATCATCGTCCCTTCAAGTTGCGCACGCAGCCCTTCCCGGTCGACGCCGAACGGCAGGCTGCGGGCTTTGCCAGCTGGTACCAGATCTTTCCGCGCTCGCAGAGCGGCGATCCGAACCGCCATGGCACGTTCGACGACGTCATCGGCCGGTTGCCGGCTATCCGCGACATGGGTTTCGACGTCCTCTACTTTCCGCCGATCCATCCGATCGGCAAGACAAATCGCAAGGGCCGCAACAACACTCTCAATGCGGCCGAGACCGATCCGGGCAGCCCTTATGCCATCGGCGCTGCCGACGGTGGGCACGATGCCATCCACGCCGAACTCGGAACATTCGAAAGCTTCGGCCGACTTGTTGCCGCTGCCCATGACCACGGCCTCGAAATCGCGCTCGACCTCGCCATCCAGGCGTCGCCCGACCACCCCTGGCTGAAGGAGCATCCCGGCTGGTTCGATTGGCGGCCCGACGGCACCGTTCGTTATGCAGAGAACCCGCCGAAGAAATACGAGGACATCGTCAACGTCGATTTCTATGCCAAGGACGCCGTGCCCGGCCTCTGGACGGCATTGCGCGATGTCGTGCAGCTCTGGGTCGACAACGGTGTCAAACTTTTCCGCGTCGACAACCCGCATACCAAGCCCTTCCCTTTCTGGGAGTGGATGATCGCCGATATTCGCAGCCGCCATCCCGACGTGGTGTTCCTGTCGGAAGCCTTCACCAAGCCCAAGGTCATGTATCGCCTTGCCAAGGTGGGTTTCTCCCAGTCCTACACCTACTTCACCTGGCGCAACGCCAAGTGGGAAATCGAAGCCTATATGCGCGAGCTGACGGAGACGGCGCCGAAGGATTTCTTCCGGCCGCACTTCTTCGTCAACACCCACGACATCAATCCGGACTTCCTGCAGAACGCACCGCGTTCGGCCTATCTGATCCGGGCCGCGCTCGCCGCGACGTTGTCGGGCCTCTGGGGCGTCTATAACGGCTTCGAACTCTGCGAAGGCCGTCCCGATGCCAAGCGCAAGGAATATGCGGACAGTGAGAAGTACGAGATCCGGGCCTGGGATTGGGATCGTCCCGGCAACATCATTGCCGAGATCACCCGCCTCAACGGCATCCGCAAACACAATCCGGCACTCCATTCCCATCTCGGACTGACCCTGCTGCCGGCCTACAATGACAACATCCTGTTCTTCGAGAAGGCGACGCCGAGCCGCGACAATGTCGTGCTCGTGGCGGTCAGCCTCGATCCTCATAACGTGCAGGAAGCCGACGTCGAGATACCGCTTTGGGCCTCCGGCCTTTCCGATAGCGGCAGCCTTCTCGTCGAAGACCTCATGCATGGCAATCAAATGACCTGGACAGGCAAGCGGCAACACCTCCGGTTCGAACCGGGCGTGCCCTTCTCCATCTGGCGTAGCAGTGTTCGGGAGATTTAAATGGATACCACCGTCAACGAAAAGCTGGGCCAGGATCCGCTCTGGTACAAGGACGCGATCATCTACCAGCTGCACATCAAGTCGTTCTCCGACAGCAACGGCGATGGCATCGGCGACTTCAAGGGCCTGACCCAGAAGCTCGACTACATCGCAGCCCTCGGCGTGACAGCCATCTGGGTCCTGCCGTTCTTCCCCTCGCCCCGCCGCGACGACGGCTACGACATTGCCGATTACACCAATATCAGTCCCGATTACGGGACGATGGACGATTTCCGTGAATTCGTTGCCGGCGCCCACGAGCGCGGCATGCGCGTGATCATCGAGCTCGTCATCAACCACACCTCGGACCAGCATCCGTGGTTCCAGCGCGCCCGGCTGGCTGCACCGGGTTCGCCCGAGCGCGATTTCTATGTGTGGTCGGACTCGGACCAAAAGTTCCCGGAAACCCGCATCATCTTCATCGACACGGAAAAGTCGAACTGGACCTGGGATGCCGCAGCTGGCCAGTACTACTGGCATCGGTTCTATTCGCATCAGCCCGACCTCAACTTCGACAACCCGGCCGTCATGGACGAGCTGATGAAGGCGATGCGCTTCTGGCTGGATACCGGCATCGACGCCTTCCGTCTCGACGCCATCCCCTATCTCGTCGAGCGCGAGGGGACGAACAACGAGAATCTCGACGAGACGCATGCGATCCTGAAGCAGATCCGCGCTGCCATGGACGAGAGCCATCCCGGCAAGATGCTTCTCGCCGAAGCCAACCAGTGGCCGGAAGATACCCGCGACTATTTCGGCGATGGCGACGAATGCCACATGGCGTTCCACTTCCCGCTGATGCCGCGCATGTACATGGCGATTGCCAAGGAAGATCGCTTCCCGATCACCGACATCCTGCGCCAGACGCCCGATATCCCGGACAATTGCCAATGGGCCATCTTCCTGCGCAACCACGACGAGCTGACGCTCGAGATGGTGACGGACGAAGAGCGCGACTATCTCTGGAATACCTATGCTTCGGATCGGCGCGCCCGCATCAACCTCGGCATCCGCCGCCGCCTGGCGCCGCTGATGGAACGTGACCGCCGCCGCGTCGAGCTGATGAACGCCCTGCTGCTGTCGATGCCCGGCACGCCTGTTCTCTACTACGGCGACGAGATCGGCATGGGCGACAACATCTATCTCGGCGACCGCGACGGTGTGCGAACCCCGATGCAGTGGTCCCCGGATCGCAATGCGGGCTTCTCGAACGCCGACCCGGCCCGCCTCGTGCTGCCGCCGATCATGGACCCCATTTACGGTTACGGCGCGTTGAACGTCGAAGCCCAAAACAACGACGCCCACTCACTGCTGAACTGGACGCGCCGCATGCTGGCGCTCCGCGGCCGCCATACCGCCTTTGGGCGCGGCACGATCCGCTTCCTGAAGCCCGCGAACCGTAAGATCCTCGCCTATCTGCGCGAGTACGAGGACGAGACCATCCTCTGCGTCGTCAACCTCTCCCGGCTGCCGCAGGCGGTGGAGCTCAACATGTCCGAGTTCGAAGGCCGGATACCTGTCGAGATGACCGGCATGTCCGCGTTCCCGCCAATCGGCCAGCTCACCTACCTGCTGACGCTGCAGCCCTACGGCTTCTTCTGGTTCCAGCTGATGGCCGAAGCGGACGGTCCGGCCTGGCGCACGCCGCCGCCCGAGCAGATGGACGATTTCGTCACCATCGTCATCAAAAGCAATCTGATGGAGCTGACGGACGACGGGCGTAACGCTTCGGTGCTGTCGCGCGACATCCTTCCCTCCTATCTCGCCCGTCGCCGCTGGTTCGGCGCCAAGGGTGAAAAGGTCAGGAGCGCGTCGCTGATTGCAGCCACGCCGATGCCCTTTGCCGATGGCGTCACGATGTCCGAAATCGAGGTCGAATTCGACGACCGCTCCGAGCGCTACTTCCTTCCGCTCGGTTTTGCCTGGGACGACGCGAACCCGCCCGTGCTCGCACAGCAGCTGGCGCTTGCCCGCGTTCGCCAGGGCCGCCGCGTCGGGCTTCTGACCGACGGCTTTGCCATCGAAAGCATGGCACGGGCAACGATGCAGGCTCTCGCAGAACGGTCGACGATCTCTGGCAAGGCCGGCACGCTCGACTTCCTCGGCAGCGAGGAACTCGACAAGGCGGCGATCCATGCCGATCTCCCGATCGTCTGGCTTTCGGCAGAGCAGTCGAACAGTTCGCTTCTGATCGGCGACCTCGCGATGGTCAAGCTGATCCGCCATGTGTTCGAGGGCATCCATCCCGAAGTCGAGATGACGCGTCACCTCACCGAGGTTGGCTACACCCATAGTGCGCCGTTGCTGGGCGAAGTCGCCCGCACCGATGCCGACGGCCATCGCTACACGCTGATCATCGTGCAGGGCGCGATCCGCAATCAGGGCGACGCCTGGGGCTGGATGCTCGACGGCCTGCGCCGTACGACCGACCATCTGCTGGTGTCGGAAGACGAACATCACGCGGAGAATGAAAATCCATTCCGTCCGCTCGGCGATTTCACGGCCGTCGTCGGCCGCCGTCTTGGCGAACTGCATGCAGCCCTCGCAGCACCCAGCGACAATCCTGCGTTCGCACCTCTCAGGGTCGACCAGGCGACGGCAAACGAATGGCGCGACAGCGTTCTCTCGCAGCTTTCGACCGCGCTCGACATCATCGCTCAGGCTTACGAAGGCCTCGATCCCGCAGGAGCGGCTCTCGCCGACCGCGTGCTGTCGCGCCGCGATCGGATCATGCCGGCGATCGGCAAGCTTGCCGATGCTGCCGTTGGCACGTTGATGACCCGCATCCACGGCGACTTCCATCTCGGCCAGATCCTGGTCTCGGAAGACGACGCCTACATCATCGACTTCGAGGGGGAACCGACCCGCGATCTGGAGGAACGGCGTGCCAAGACCAGCCCGTTGCGCGATGTTGCCGGCTTCCTGCGCTCGCTGAGCTATGCGGCTGCCACCGCCGATAGCGACGAACAGGTCCTGGTCGACAGCGCCGGCGATACACGCCGGGCGATGATCGACCAGTTCTCGGCCGAAGCCGAAGTTCGCTTCCTCGAGGAATATTATGCCGCCTCGGCCATCTCGCCCCAGCTCGATATGCCGCTGGAGCAGCGCAGCCGCGTGCTCGACCTCTTCCTGATCGGCAAGGCTGCCTATGAAATTGCCTACGAGGCGGGCAACCGGCCGAAATGGCTTCCAATACCCTTGCGCGGCCTGGCGATGATCGTCGACCGCTTGCTGGAGAATGACCTATGACGCTTGCCAACGCCGACCTACTGGCAGGAATCGATCAGAATGCCTTGTACGCCCTCGTCGAGGGGCGTCATGGCGACCCCTTCTCCGTGCTCGGGCTGCACGGCCTCGGGAGCGGAAGCGTGGTCCGCGCCATCATTCCCGGCGCGATTGCCGTCGACGTGATCGCGGCTGCAAGCGGCGATCTCCTGACCCAAATGCAGCCGGTTTTCCAGAATGGCCTGTTTGCCGGCGCGGTCGAAGGTCGCCCGGATTACAAGCTGCGCATCCACTGGCCCGACGCCATTCAGGAGACGGAGGACCCCTATTCCTTCGCGCCGCTGCTGGGCGACCTCGACCTGCACCTGCTGGCCGAAGGAAATCACTACGAACTGGGCCAGATCCTCGGTGCGCAGGCGATGTCCGTCGACGGGATTGCCGGCGTGCGGTTTGCCGTCTGGGCGCCGAACGCCCGTCGGGTCTCGGTTGTCGGAGATTTCAACACCTGGGACGGGCGTCGCCATCCGATGCGGCTACGCGGTGCCGCCGGTGTTTGGGAGCTGTTCGTGCCAAGGCTCGGTCCTGGAGACCACTACAAATACGAAATCATCGATGCCGGTGGCACGGTTCTGGCGCAAAAGGCCGATCCCGTTGCAAGGGCAAGCGAAGCCGCCCCTGCGACCGCGTCGATCGTTGCCCGTGCCACGCCGTTCCAGTGGAGCGACGGCGAATGGCTGGCGTCGCGCAAGGCGCGACAGGACGACGACGCACCCATGTCCGTCTATGAGGTACACCTGAGCTCCTGGGCGCGTGTGCCGGAGGAAGGCAACCGTCATCTCAACTGGATCGAACTCAGCCAGCGCCTCATCCCCTATGCGCGGGACATGGGCTTCACCCACCTCGAATTCCTGCCGATCATGGAATATCCGTTCGGGGGGTCCTGGGGCTACCAACCGCTTGGCCTGTTCGCGCCGACCGGCCGCTACGGCACACCGGAGGATTTTGCCTATTTCGTCGACCGGGCGCATGCCGCGGGCATCGGCATCATCCTCGACTGGGTGCCGGCCCATTTTCCCACCGACCCCTGGGGGCTCGCCCGCTTCGACGGCAGCGCGCTCTACGAACACGAGGATCCGCGCGAGGGCTTCCACCGCGACTGGAACACGCTGATCTACAATCTCGGTCGCAACGAGGTGAAGAGCTTCCTGATCTCCAGCGCGCTGGAGTGGCTGGAGCGCTATCATGTGGACGGTCTGCGCGTCGACGCGGTTGCCTCGATGCTGTACCGCGACTACAGCCGCAATGCCGACGAATGGATTCCGAACAAATACGGTGGTCGGGAAAACCTGGAATCGGTAGACTTCCTAAAGCACCTCAACGCGATCGTGCACCAGCGTTGCCCGGACGCACTGATGATCGCAGAGGAATCGACGGCATGGCCCGGTGTTACCAAGCCGCCAGAGGAAGGCGGGCTTGGCTTCGACTTCAAGTGGAACATGGGCTGGATGCACGATTCTCTCGGATATTTCGAGAAGGATCCGGTCTATCGCTCCTATGCGCACGGCATGATGACGTTCGGCTTGATCTACCAGTACACCGAAAAGTTCATGATGCCGCTTTCGCACGACGAGGTGGTGCACGGCAAGGGATCGCTGATCGGCAAGATGCCGGGCGACGACTGGCAGCGCTTCGCCAATCTTCGCGCATATTTCGGCTTCCTGTGGGGGCATCCCGGCAAGAAGCTGATGTTCATGGGCGGCGAAATCGCCCAGACGACGGAGTGGAACCACGATGCTTCCGTCGTGTGGGACCTGCTGGACCAGCCGCAGCATGCCGGCATCCAGCGCCTCGTGCGCGATCTCAATCATCTCTACCGCGACGAGCCGGCGCTGCAATTCAGCGATGTCAACGGTGAGGGTTTCGCCTGGGCAGTCCCCGACGATTCCGTGAACTCCGTCATCGGCATGCTGCGGCGCTCTGCGAACGATCGGGAGGTCGTGCTTGTGCTTTGCAACTTCACGCCTGTGCCACGGCCTGCTTACCGTGTCGGCGTGCCGAAAAGCGGAGAGTGGCGGGAGATCCTGAACTCAGATGCCGCAGTCTATGGCGGCGCCAACATCGGCAATGGCGGCGGTGTTTGGACGGAAGACGTGCCGGCGCATGGGCAGGATGCATCTGTCTCGGTCATGCTCCCACCGCTGTCCACTCTCTTCCTGCGCTGGACCGAACAACCCGCCGCTCCGGATGCCTTGCCCAAGGCATAGAACCGACCAGCGATTGACCCCGGCCAATACCTGACCTAATTAGTCCGGTATTGGCCGATTTCTATTGCGGCCGTCGGGATGGGCAATGACGTTTCAGCCGCGCATGGACAACAAGATCGAAGGCTTCTCGGTCGTCGGCGACGTCAGCCGGCGGACATGGGGCGGTATCGTTGCCGATGTCTGGGACGTCGATTGCGCGCCTTATGCCGGAGGCCGCTACGTATCCAACGATCCCCGGCTCTTCATTCTTCTCGATGCGCGCGGAAAAGGCCAGGGCAGCGTCAAGCTCACGACGAAGGCGTCGGGCGTCGAGCAGGGAAAGGCGCCGCGTGCCTCCTATATCCCGGCCGGGCTGGAAATGCGGGCGGATCTCGTGGATATCGATTTCGTGCGCCACCTCGACATACATTTCAATGCCGACGCGCTCGGCCGGCGTCTGATGGAAGACCTCGATCCCGCCAGGCTAAACAATCCCCGTTTGCTGTTTTCCGATGCCCGGGTGCTAGCGCTGGCAAGCCTCATCGCTGCGGAATGCGAAAACCCGATGCCCCTTCACGATCTCTACGGTGAAGGGCTGGCTGTTTCCCTGCTGATCGACGTGTTGCAGTTGTCACGGACCCCGCCGCGCAAGCGGAGCAAGCTCGCCGCATGGCAGCTGCGCCGGGCGACCGACTATATCGAGGCGCACTGCCTGCGCAGCATCCGCCTGGAAGAATTGGCGACATTGACCAACCTGTCGCCGTCCCATTTCAGCCACGCCTTCAAGGCCTCGACCGGCATTCCGCCCCATCGCTGGCAGACCCGCGTTCGGTTGGAACAGGCCAAGCAACTGATCGCGGCAGACAGGCCGTTGACCGACGTCGCCGTCGAGACCGGATTTTCGGACCAGGCCCATTTTACCCGCGTGTTTCGCAAGATAGTCGGCACGACGCCGGCGAATTGGAAAAAGATAAGGTTGCTGTGAGGCATTTGACACAGCATGCGCGAAAATGTGCGTTTCTACGACATTTGCCCAAAATCGTTCAATTTAGCAAAATTGAGACAAGCCGCGCCGTTTAATATGAGTTAGATCCTCATCTTATAGAGCGACGTCGCCCGGTTGTTTGGAGCGATGCGCAACGGGGCGCGAAGCATGACGATTTTGACAAAGGGACCAAAGTTCAAGGCATGGCTTGCGGGCGGTGTGGCGTTCGCCGCCCTCGCCCTGCCTGCCGCAGCGCAAGAGGCCGCGCCGACCGTGCTCCAGCCTCTGGTGGTCCAGGGTGCCCAGTCCGGGACGGCAGGCAGTGAGGCGACCGGGCGCGCGCCGGTCAAGGGCTACGTCGCCAAAACGACGACGACGGGATCCAAGGCGGACATTCCGATCAAGGACCTGCCGCAATCCGTGTCTGTCGTCGGCCAGCAGGAAATGCAGGACAGGGCCATCACCAACAAGGTCGATGAAGCCCTGCGCTATACGCCTGGCGTCAACACACAGCCTTTCGGCAACGATGGCGACACCGACTGGTTCTATATCCGCGGCTTCGATGCCACCCAGACGGGGGTCTTCCTCGATGGACTGACGCTGTTCAGCTACGGCTTCGGAGGGTTCCAGATCGATCCGTTCTCGCTCGAGCGCATCGAGGTGCTGAAGGGTGCGGCGTCGGTGACCTACGGCGGCACCAATCCGGGCGGTATCGTCAACATGGTTCGCAAGGAACCGACCGACCAGCCGCTTTACTACACGGAAATCGGCATCAACAGCAACGGCAACGGCTTTGCCGGTTTCGACTTTTCCGACAAGCTCAGCGCCGACGGGGTGTGGAGCTACCGGCTGACCGGCAAGATCGCCGGCGGCGATCAGTATAGCGATTTCACCCATGACCTGCGTGGCTTTGTCATGCCGCAGATCACCATCTCGCCTGATGAATCGACCAAGTTCACGGCCTATGCCTATGTCAGCGGCCTCGACGAAGTGCGTAGCGGCAACGGCTTCTTTCCTTATGTCGGCACCGTCGTGAACGCCCCGTTCGGCAAGATCGATCGGAAGGCCTTCTATGGCGAACCCGGTATCGACAAGGAAACCTATAGCCAGGAAATGATCGGCTATTCGATCGAGCACGAATTCGACGGCGGCTGGAAGCTGTCGCAGAATCTGCGCTACGGCCATCTGAAGAAGGATGAGGAAGGCCCCTACCTCAACGGCTATGTCGGCGGCGATCCGAATGCGCCGGGCTACAACGACCCGAGCTACGAACTGTCGCGGATCGGCTTCACCGAACACTCGAAAGCCGACACGTTCTCGGTCGACAGTCGCGCGCAGCGGGAATTCGACCTTGGCGGCATCAGCCATAATTTCATGGTCGGTACCGATTACTCGATCTATCGGCTCGACAACGTCCAGGCCTGCTGCGGCTCCAACCCGATCAGTGCGACCGACCCCGTCTACAACACGTCCCAGGGCGCCAACTTCGTCTATCTCGATCAGGTGATGACGCAGCAGCAACTGGGTCTCTATGCCCAGGACCAGATGAAATTCGGTGATGGCTGGCTGCTGACGCTCAACGGCCGCTACGATTTCGTCGACGAGAATTCCGATTCACGGATTTCGAGCGATACCGGCTCGAACAGCAAGTCGCCCAGCGGCCGTGCGGGTCTGGCCTATGATTTCGGCAACGGCATCACCCCTTACGTCAGCGTCGGCACCTTCTTCAATCCGCTGATCGGGACGACGGCCACCGGCGCCGGTCTCGTTCCCGAAGAGGGCGAGCAGTACGAAGCCGGCGTCAAATACGAGCCGACCTTCATAGACGGCCTGTTCACGGCCTCGATCTTCAACATCAACCGAAAGAACATGGCGCTGACCGATCCGGCGACCTTCCTGCAGTATCAGCTCGGCGAAGTGCGCTCGCGCGGCGTCGAACTGGAAGGCAAGATCAATCTCGATCAGAACTGGAAGCTGCTCGGCTCCTACTCCTACACGGACCTGGAAGTGACCAAGAACCTCGACAGCAGCATCGTCGGCAACTCCCCCTATCTGGTGCCGAACTCCACCGCGTCGCTCTGGCTCGACTACGCCGTTACGGACGGAGCGCTCGAGGGTGTCAGCCTGGGCGCCGGCATGCGCTACCAGGGCAAGTCCTGGGCGGATGCCGCCAACACCCTGCGGGTGCCCGCGGCCACCGTCTTCGACGCCGCTGTCCGCTACGAGAGACAAGGCTGGGGTGCATCGCTCAATGTCGCCAACGTCTTCGACAAGGAATACGTCTCGGGCTGCGCCGGCGTGAACACTTGCGGGTATGCCGACGCTCGCACGTTCACCCTGAAGCTCAGCAAGAAATGGTAGTGCGGGCGGAACTGCGCATGCGGCCGAGTGGTCTCTTGCTCAGGGCTGCCACCAGAGAAGAGTGCTCAAGATGATGAATGCGGCCGTCTTCACAGCCTCCGGCATTGCCATCCCGGGCGATGCCGCAAAAATGCTCGATCAGCTCTGTGCCCAGTTGCCGGATTATGTCGTGCGGACGCCCGATGGCGCGACGATCGAAACCGCGATCGGCGGCGGCGACATCGCGCTTGCCGACAACAGGCTGCTCATCAAGCTGCAATGCCCGACCGCCGCCATGCTGTTCACCATCCGCTGCATGGTCGCGGAGCACCTGTTCAAGTCTGCCGAGGACGAGGCGCTCGACCTGCGCTGGGCCGATGGCCCGCAGCCGGCGACCGTCCCGGATTTGCGGGAGGTCACGGTGGTCGGCGCCTGCGATGTGACGCCGCACATGCGCCGCGTGACAGTCGCAACCGACGATATCGCCCATTTCTGCCGTGGCGGATTGCATGTGCGTCTGCTCATCCCGCCGAAAGGGCGCCGGCCGGTCTGGCCGCAGACCATGCCGGACGGTCGCATCCAGTGGCCAAAGGGGGAGGATGCGCTGGTCGTGCGGGCCTACACTATCCGCAATCTCGATAGGAATCGGGGCGAGATCGATATCGATTTCGTCATCCACGAGGGCGAAAACGGGCCGGGTTCCATGTGGGCGCAGTCCGCAAGATCCGGCGACCGTGTCGCTCTGATCGGACCAGGTGGCGGCGACGCGCCGATCGCGGACAACCTGATCCTTGCCGGCGACGAGACCGCCCTCCCCGCCATCGCCCGCATTGCGGCAACCCTCTCTTCCGACGTTCGGCTGCGCATCTTCCTCGAAGTGGGAAGCAAGGCAGACGAGCAGCCGCTGCCGACAGCCGCCCGCTGCCAGATCGTCTGGCTCCATCGGGATGACGGCCTTCCCGGCCGTCTGGAAGCGATCATCCGTTCGCAGGTCGCTGCAGACCCCAGCGAACCCTATGTCTGGGTCGCTTGCGAGCAGGCGGACGCGCGGGCCATCCGGATCTTTCTGAAAACGGAAATTGCCTATCCGCGCGATCGTTTCAGTGTCGCGGCCTACTGGCAGCGACACCTGCTCCCGACGGGTTAGCCCCCGTCCTGCATGCCACTAAGAGTCAGGCAGGCTCGAACAACGGCACGATCTCCATTTCGGGGACCAGCACAAGACCTTTGTCGGTGATACGGATTTCAGGGATGACCGACAGCGGGATGAGGTTGAAGCCCATATAGGCAATAGTGCATTCGGCCTTCTCCCACTCAGCCTTCAAAAGCTTCGTCTCTTCGGCGACCTCATGCACCCTCTTGTCTGACAGAAGCCCCGCAATCGGCAGCGCTACCATTGCCGTCACCTTGCCATCCATGACGACACAGACGCCGCCCTGCTTTTCCGCAATGGCGGCGAGAGCCACCTGCATGTCGGCCTCATTCGTGCCGGCGACGATGATATTGTGGCTGTCATGGCCGACAGACGATGCGACCGCGCCTCTCCTGAGGCCGAAGCTGTTGAGCAGGCCGTGCGCGACGTTGCCCGGCGATTTGCCGTGTCGCTCGATGACCGTGACGAAGCACAGGCCGTGCCGCTCGAAATGAGTCTGCCAGTCATTCGCCGGCTCAAGTCTGATCGTGACATGGCCGAGAGTGATGCCGGGCAGCTCCGTCTTGATGGTATGGGCCAGCACCGGCCCGGTCGGCAGCTCCGGGGTCAGTTTCAGATTGGGCGGCAACTTTACCGTATGATAGGCGGCCTCCGGGTAGCGGTAGGGCGTCGACAACGCCGCGTCGAGGACGGCAGTGATCTTTCGGTCGTCGACGACCAGTTCGCCACCGTACCAGGTGCTGACAGGCTTCAGCTCGTCGGTCAGCAACACCAGATCGGCCCGTCGTCCGCCGCCGAGGCCGCCAATTTCGTTTTCCATGCCGAATCGCGTGGCGCCGTGCAGCGAGCCCATCGACCAGGCCTGCTCGATCGTCATGCCGGCCTTGACGGCTTCGCGCGTGACCCAGTCCTGACCGAACATCAGCAGGTCGTCGGCATCGCGGTCGTCGGTGCAGACGGCGATGCGCTTGTGTGAGGCGCCGAGTTCGGTGATCGTCTTGATGGCGAGCGGCAGGCTGTGCCACGGCGTCGTCGGCGGGCCGCCGCGCAGGAACAGCCAGATGCCCGCTTCCAGCATGTCGTCGGCAATGTCCCGGTCGATGGCCTCATGGGTGTCTGTGACGCCAGATGCGGCATAGGCGGAGACGAATTCGCGGCCATAGATGTGCCCGGAAACCGGCCTGCCCCGCTCGAGGGCGGCGGCAAGGATCGCGTGGCTGCGTTCGTCGCCCATGGCCACCTGGACGAAGTCCATCTTCTCGCCCAGTGCCACCGCTTCGGGCCACTTGTCGAACAAAGCCGCAATCTTTGCGGGCGTCAGGTCGCCGCCTGCGGTCTCGAACCTCGTCGAGGTCGCCGGTACCGTGCTCGGGACCGTCAGGAAGATCGACAGCGGTGCCTGCCGGGCATCTTCGAGCATCGCCTCGACGCCCGCGACATCCATGACGTTGCCGATCTCGTGGCTGTCGCAGAAGATCGTCGTGGTGCCGTTGAGGAGGGCCGCTTCCGCATAGGCGCAGGCGGTGACCATGCTCGACTCGATATGGATGTGCGGATCGACCAGTCCGGGTGCGATGATGCCGCCCTTCGCATCGTAACGCTGCGCATGTTTCCCCCTGTAGCTGCCATTAGGTTTGACGGCTGCGATGCGACCGCCGGTGATCCAGATCTCCTTGCCGGTCAGGATGCGTTCCGAATAGGTCGATAGAACGCGCGCATCGCCGATGACAAGCTCCGGCTCTTGTCGCGCCGAAGCGACATCGGCGAGCGTGCGGGTCATGGTGGAAAGCGGTTTGACGGAAAATCGGGTCAGCGTGGTCATGAACTATCCAATCTCTTGTCGGGAGCCGTTTAGGGATGCGTCTTTGTGATCGACGCATGCTCTCAAACGCCAGTGTCGAATGCAACGGTGTTGCATTCGACACTGGACAGGATCGGATTTTCCTAACGGAATAAGGCTATTCGGACGGCATTTCGTCCGTCACCACTTCGAACCGGACGAGGTTGGCCGGACCGAAATTCGTGGTCAGCGCCACATCCGTTGCGTCGCGGCCGGTCGCCATCAGGATGCGACCGATGCGAGGCTTGTTGTGGCGGGCATCGACAGTGTGCCAGTTGCCGCCGAGATAGACTTCGAACCAGGCGCTGAAATCCATCGGGTTCACGTCGACGGGGACGCCGATGTCGCCGAGATAGCCGGTGCAATAACGCGCCGGAATATTCATGCAGCGGCACAGCGTAATGGCGAGATGCGCATAGTCTCTGCAGACGCCGACCTGGTCCATGAAGCCGCCATAGGCGCTGCGGGTCGAATCGGCCTGCTGGTAGTCGAAGCGGATCCGGCCATGGGCGAAGTTCAGGATTGCCTTGACGCGATCCCAGCCGAACGGCGTGTTGCCGAACTGCGACCAGGCAAAGTTTGCCAAGCGATCCGTATCGCAATAGCGGCTACCGAGCAGGTAGACGAGGACTTCGTTGGGAAGGTCCTTGATGTCGTGCTGGACGGCGTCGACGGGAATGGTGTCGGGCAGGCCGGTGTCGTAGATCTGGAAGGCCGTGGAGATTGTCGTGACACCAGCGGGCGCGACGATGCGCGAGCACGCATTGCCGAAACCGTCCGTATAGCTTGAAGCTTCGATGTCCCGATCAAAGGTCAGGACCTGATCAGTCAGAAGGTCGACGCGCCTAGACGGGTGAATGTTGAGGCAAAGCAACATCGGAGTTGGCTGAGGGCAGTCATACGCAATGCTGAAGCCGGCACTTATTTTCATCACATAGCCTTTGTTTGTGGGAAACCAAGGCCAACCAGCCCGAGTTACCCTTGAACGTTGCAGGAGAGAGACTGTTCCATGGCTCTTTCGGCCCTTTCCGGCAGCGTACCTGCCCCGCGCTCCGTTGTCACGTTCACCTGCACCGACATGTCGTCGTAATCCTCAGCTTCACCATCGTAACTGCCGGTGAGAGGGATTGCCTGGCGCGGATCGCGGGCGACGCCGACGCGGATGAGATCGCGGTTTCCGACGATCCCGTTGGTCGGATCGAACTCCACCCAGCCCGCGCCGGGCAGGTAGACCTGGCACCAGGCATGGGTCGAGCCGCCGCCGCGCGTGGTCGAATCGTTGCGGCTGGGAACGAAGACGTAGCCGGTGACGAAACGGGCAGCGAGGCCAAGGGCGCGGGCCGCCTCGATCATCAGCAGCGCGAAATCGCGGCAGGTCCCCTTGCGCAGCTTCAGCGTCTCGATCGGCAGCTGCGTGCCCCTCGCCGAGCGGCGGGCGTAGGCAAAGCTCTCGTGGATGGCAAAGCACATCGTCATCAGCATCTTGCCGGTTGCCGTCGGCTGCCCGATACGCACGAACTGGCGCGCCCATTTCCCGACCTCGTCGAGCGGATCGGGATAATGTCGTTCGATGGTGGGCTGAAGGTCGGCGATCTCGTCCGGGTCGTATGCGAACGGATATTGCAGTGCTGTCTCGTCAATCTGCAGGTTGAGCGCGACCTGCGGCGTATGGTCGAGACGAATGCGTGTCTCGAACCGCAGCTCCTTCGCCGGCTCCGCAATATTGACCAGCGCGACGCAATTGCCGAACACGTCGTGTATCCACCGTACGCTGCTGGGCCTGGGCTCGACGAGCAGGGTCGCTTCCAGAAGCCGCTGGTCGAAGCTGTCGCGGGGGCGGAACATCAGGCGATGCTCCCCGAAAGCAACCGGCTTCTTGTAGCGGTAGACCGTTATATGTCTGACAGAAAATACAGTCATAGTTCGAATGCCCTTCACAGCCCGCATGCGCCGGAGGCTGCATCGATTCCGGAAAAGCCGGCATGCTATATTTTTTCGCCCGGCATGGAAGCTTTGATCGAAGCGGCGCGAGGATCATGTTCATATTAGCTTGTCGTTTATTAAGCTCCCGTAAGCTTGGCCGTGCCTTTCGTTGTGGCGGACAGCCGCTATCGGCGGCATGCCGGCCGCGCCATGTTTGACAAATGAGGGGAAGTCGTCTAGGTAATACCCATCGGTAATTGTTTGCGATATTTATGTTTGCTGGCGCATGGCGCTGTCTTGACGAAAATCTACCTTTCAAAAATCGAGATTTGTTTGCCGACCGTTGCTCGGCTTGAAAACGATATTGTTATGGAAAGTTTTGGTCATGGCTACCGGCACAGTTAAATGGTTCAATTCCACCAAGGGCTTCGGCTTCATTCAGCCCGACAATGGCGGCGCGGACGTATTCGTCCACATTTCTGCCGTTGAACGCGCTGGCATGCGAGAAATCGCTGAAGGACAGAAGCTCTCTTTCGAACTCGAGCGCGACAACAAATCGGGCAAGATGTCTGCCGGTCAGCTTCAGGCTGCCTGACGATCTCAGGCCTCGCCATGACCGCGGATGTACCGGCATGCTGCAGAGGCTTTTTCCAGGGAGGTCAGACCGATAGTCTGGCCTTCTTATCTATATGACACGACACGCTTTGAGGAGGATTGAAACGTGACGGAGAATTCCAAATCGCGCGAACAGGCTGAAATCGCCTTCAGCAAGACGCAGACCGAATACCTGGCGCGGACCAGGACAATATCCGAAATCGATGAAGTTGCCGCCGATCGCGATGCAAAGACAGCGCGTTTGCGGGAATTGCGACTTGAAAAAGAGGCCAATGCTGTGCCACAGCTAGGCAAGCCGAAGAAAGCCACAAAGCGCTGACAAGCCATGGGGCAAAATCACCAATAAGGACGACGACCGATTGAGACACGTAAACGATAATGGCTTTGCCGAGCGCCGCAAGGCTGCCACCGAAGCCAAAAAGCAGCTCCTGACGAAGTTCGCAACTGCACCGAAGCCGACCGACCCCGATGTGGTCGCGAAGCGCGCAGAACGTGCCGCTGCGGCGGAAGCCCGGGAAGCCCGTCGCGCCGAGCGCGAGCAGGAAAAGCGCGAGGAATATGCCCGTCAGTTGGCGGAAGCGGCGGCTAAAACGGCTGCTGCCAGTGCTGAAGCGAAGGCTCAGGCCGAAGCTCAGGAAGCCGAAGCGGTGAAGAGCGTCGAACAGATGGCCGCCGACGAAGCTGCCCGCAAAGCCGAGCGCGACCGTCGCTACGCTGCCCGCAAAGCTCGCCAGCGTTAGGTTTTCCACAACAAATTCAAAATGCTAGCCGGCCCTAAAAAGGCCGGCTATTTGCGTTGCATGGCCGATTACTTGCCCCTGGCAACCGTGGCTGGTCCTACGAAAACGGCAGCGCCCGCGCGCCGATCGGGCGACCGCTTGCCGCGTGCCGGGAAAAGACTATCATCCGTTGCTTGGCGTATGGGTGGAGTCGGGCAGTGGTTTACGATTGGTATGGCGGCCGGACACGGCGCAGGCGTTATCTGAAACTCGGTCTGTCCACGCTTGGGGTCGTCCTCGTGCTCTGTACGGCGGCGCTGCTGCTTATGCGCTGACGCGTCAGCCGGTCGGCGGGTTGGACGGCTCGGCGGCTTGGCGCCGAGCTATTGCCACGCATATCAGGCCGGCAGTGTGGCCGCGTCGCGAAAGGAAACCAGGCGGCGGCTCTTCTCGTCCCAGAGGACGAGCTTTACGCAACGAATGCTTTCCATGATCGTGATGCGTCCGACATTGTTCAATTGCGGGTGGTCGCGCAGCACTTCGGGCAGCCGGTAATAGGGAACGCGGCTGGCGAGATGATGGACATGATGAATACCGATGTTCGCGGTCACCCACATCAGCGGGGCGGGCAGATCGTAATTCGATGCGCCGTGCAGGGCGGCATGCGGAAACTGCCATTCCGGCGGTGCCGACCAATGGGTTTCCTCGAACTGGTGCTGCACATAGAACAACCAGATACCCGCCGCGCCGGCGAGCACCACGATCGGCAAGTGAACGATCAGGAACGGTACGACGCCGACAGCCCACATCAGCAGGGCTGCGACAACCGCCACGGCGGCGTTGGTCGCCATCGTCGATACCCAGGGCTGCAGCCCGGAGCGCATCATGCCGAAGGGCAGCCTCTGTTTGAATAGAAACAGCCAGATCGGGCCAATCCCGAACATGACGATCGGGTTGCGATAGAGGCGGTAGGTCAGGCGGCCGCGAAACGACAATGCCCTGTATTCCGCTGTCGTCAGCGTCGAGATATCGCCGACGCCGCGCTCATCGAGGTTGCCGGCGGATGCATGGTGTTCGGCATGGGCTCGGCGCCAGTAGTCGTAGGGTGTCAGCGTGAGAACGCCGATGACGCGGCCGGTCCAGTCGTCCACCCGACGGCGGGCAAAAAACGAACCGTGACCGCAATCGTGCTGGATCATGAAGAGGCGCAGCAGGAAAGCTGCGGCCGGGACGATAAGGATCAAGCCGGGCCAGAAGCTGTAGTGAACGGCGATCCACGACAGGACCCAGAAGCCGATGAACGGGATGACAGTCACGGCGAGTTCGAACGCGCTGCGGCTGGCCTTGGGCTGACGATACCTGGCCAGGATCTTGAGCCAGGCCTTTTCGTTGGAAATATCCGCAGGAGCGGCAGCAATTTCCGCAAGGGCGGGAGTAGTCATGGCGTTGTGCACCGTAATTGGACTTTCTGCGCTAGGGAGGGGAGCCGACGGTGCTGGACCGTCCGCCATTGACGAGATCAGGGTTGTCCTCGGAGCATCCCCATATCCAGGCGGTAAACGCATGTCCTTAGACACCTATTGAGGCCCTTTCATGTTTCAGGACTTCCATGCACTGTCGTTCGTTGCCGGGCAAGCTCTAGTCCGACGTCGGATCGAGCCGGCGCCGGCGCTGCAGATTGGCATCGAGTTGTGACATGACGCGGAGGGTCGCATTGATGTCGTCCTCGCTGGCTCCGGCGAACAGCTCTGTGCGAAGCGCCGCCAGGACGTCGCTCAGCTCTGCGTTCAGAGCTTCGCCCGCTGGCGTCATGCGCAGGGTCTTGGCGCGTCGATCCTGCGTATCCTCGATGCGATCGATGTAGCCCTGCTCCGTCAGCTGGTCGAGAACCCGCACCAGGGTCGGTCCCTCCAGATTGAGGACTTCGGCAAGGGTGCCCTGGCGGATGTTGTTGCCGAGCCGGGCAATGTAGCGCATGGGCAGAACAGTGGCTTCCGACAGCTCGTAAGGCTTCAGTACACCGTCCAGCGCCCTGCGGTACAGGCGTGCCAGAAGGATAAGATTAACGCCCAGCTTTTCGTGCAACTCTCTCATCGGCATGGCATTCACTCTGATTTCAAGGCGGTTTTCTCAAATATTGTTGTCCGATAGACAACGTCTACCTTCGTTGTTGTTTCCTTTACCCGCATGCTGGTTTTTAAGCACGATAAATTGCGACGTTTTAACTGTTTTTATTCGCATGCGAAGTCTTCGAAATATTCCCCGTATGCTGTCGCGGTCCGTGTAAACAGGGCCTTTCAGGCGGGCAATGGCACGCCGCAACGGACAGCGTCAAGGCTAAGCAATACCCTGATAGCGCGGAGGGCTGTAGCGCCTTGGCAGCACTTGCCTTGACGGCAGGCGAGAGACTTGTAAAGCCAAGCAAGCCTACCATATTTTCAGCCTCACTGCTTGTTGCATTGCAACAAACTTGTCTTGAGGGGGTCGGGCCGCTTGCCTGACCCGACCATGAACCAAGCTGTCGCGCGGCGGCACGTTTTCACATTCCGAGACACCTGGCCGGGTGTCCAGATGCCGACAGGATAAGACATGCTTCATCGCCATACTCTGGGTCGCCGGGCGAGCTATTGGACGGCGGCGGCAGTCGTTGCCCATACGCTCTGGACGAGCGCAGCGCCTGCCATGACTTATCCTCTCTATGCGGCGGAGTGGGGTCTCACTCCCTTCGTGACGACGGCGATCTTTGCCATCTACCCGATCGTCGTGGTTCTGGTTCTGGTGGGTTTCGGCGATATCTCCGATTATGTCGGCCGGCGCAAGACGATGCTCTTCGGCCTCGCCGCGTCGCTGGTCGGCGTTCTGCTGTTTGCCCTTGCGCGCGACATCTGGTGGGTTCTTGTCGGCAGAGCCTTCATGGGCATCGGGGTCGGGCTCTCCGCCGGGCCGTCGGCCGCAGCGGTTGTCGAGTTCAGCGCACCGGGCCAAGGGCAGAAGGCCAGCGCCATCACCACGCTGTCCCAGGTGAGCGGCCTGATCTGCGCGGCGCTGGTGGGGGGCGCGTTGATCCAGTATGCGCCCTTGCCCACCCGCCTGAACTTCATCGTGCTTTTGGTTGTCCTGATCGGCATATTTGCCGCGACCTGGTTTCTGCCGCGTCATCTGAGCACGGAGGCGTCAGGCCGGTGGCGGTTCAAGGCAATCGTCATCCCGCGCGGTCTGCGCAAGATCTTTTCAGCCGCGACCATCGCGGTGACGGCCTCCTATGCCATGGGGACCATCATCCTGTCGCTCGGGGCGCAGATTGCCCATGATGTCATCGGTTCGCCGAATGCCATGGTCAACGGTGCGACGATTGCGCTCTTTGCCTTCGTCGGGGGTGCTGTCGCTTTTCCGGCAAGAGGGCTGACCTCGTCCCGTGCGATCCTGATCGGGGGCTCTTGCTCGCTGGTGGCCGTCTCCCTGCTTGCGCTCTCCGCAAGCCAGCATTCGCTCGTCCTGTTCACGACGGCGCTGGTGTTCGGGGGGATTTCCTACAGCCTGCTGTTTTCCGGAGGGCTCGGCCTGCTCAACGCCAATGCGCCTGCCCACCATCGCGGCGGCACCTTGTCGGCGCTTTTCCTGGTGGCCTATCTAGCCCAGGGCGTGCTCGCCCTGCTGCTCGGGAAAATCGCCACCCTCTATAGCCTCGGTCTGGCCGTCGATATCGGTGCGGCCAGCATTGCCGCCCTGGCAATCGGCGCCATGTTGCTGGCTATCCTCTACGCCTCCCCGAACCCCGCCTCCAAACACGTGATTGGAAACCGTCCATGAGCATTCTCTTTTCGCCATTTCAACTGCGCAACCTCACCCTGCCCAACCGCATCATCGTCTCGCCGATGTGCCAGTATGTCGCCGACACTGGCAAGGCGACTGCCTGGCATACGGTCCATCTTGGCGGCTTGGCGCTCTCGGGCGCGAGCATGGTCGTGCTCGAGGCCACAGCGGTCGAGGCGGCCGGACGCATCACGCCGGGCGATCTCGGATTGTGGAATGACGAAACGGAAGCTGCCCTGAAGCCGGTGATCGACGCAATGCGCCTGGTGTCGAAGGCGGCGATTACCATGCAATTGGGACATGCCGGCCGCAAGGCCTCCAGCGACGTGCCTTGGGAGGGCGGCGAGCTCATTCCGCTTTCCAACGGTGGTTGGGAAAATTTCGCGCCCTCCCCTCTCCCGCACAAGGACGGCGAGCGTGCACCGACGGCGCTCGACGCAGACGGTCTGGCCCGGGTGCGCGACGCGTTTGCGGCGACGGCGGTCCGTGCGGCACGGCTGGGCATCGACGCTGTCGAATTGCATGCGGCGCACGGTTATCTGCTGCATCAGTTCCTGTCGCCGCTTTCCAACCAGCGCACGGACGAATATGGCGGGTCGCTCGAAAACAGGATGCGTTTCCCCCTCGAGGTCTTCGACGCCGTGCGTGCCGCCTTCCCCGCCGAGCGTGCCGTGGGGGTTCGGATCTCCGCGACGGATTGGGTCGAGGGAGGCTGGGATGTCGAGCAGAGCATTGCCTTCGTCCGGGAGCTGCAAAAGCGTGGCGTGGACTGGATCGACGTCTCGTCGGCAGGGGTATCGCCGTTGCAGAAGATCACTGCCGGCCCAGGATATCAGGTGCCTTTTGCCGAAGCGATCAAGAAGGCAACCGGGGTCACGACGATGGCCGTCGGGCTGATCACGGATGCACGGCAGGCGGAGGAGATCGTAGCGTCAGGCAAGGCCGACTTCGCGGTGCTGGCCCGCGCCATGCTGTACGATCCACGCTGGGGCTGGCACGCGGCGGCAGAACTCGGAGAGACCATCGAGGTGCCACCGTCCTATCTGCGCGCGGCGCCGCACGGTCAGAGCAAGTTGTTTCGTCAGGGATAATTGGGTTTTCGGGTGGGTGCGATGCCTTGTGGCGCGCGCCCCTCGCCTCGGGGCATTTGCTAGCCTGCACAGCGCCCCGAAAGTCTGGAGCTTTGGCCTTGGCGGTGCCTGCGATATCAGGCTAGCATTTCAATAGCGGGCGTTTTTTATCGATCGAAAGGTGGTCGGGCGGTTAGGCTTTCTGGCGGGCCTCGGTTTCGCTCGCCAGTCGCAGGGCACGTAGTCGTGCTGTTTTCTCTTCTCTGGCCTTGCGACGCTGCTCGGTGTCTGCGAAGGCTGCTTCCGTTGCCGCGTCGGCAAGGACCCTCTTTTGCTCTTTCGAAAGTTGAAGTCGGCGTTTCTTCTGCTCTTCCACTTTATCCTCCGTGGGCGTCATCCCAACATGGTCGTCCCATTCAGGCGCAATCGGATTTCATCGTCGGCGGCTGTCAGGGACCTATGCTTAATGTGAACCGGCCGAGAAGGTTTCATCTTTTAAAGGAGTGTCCGCTTGCGGACACGGTCACGTCACCCTCTTGGGGTTGTCCCTCACGGAGAGTCGATGCCACGCGGGTTCGTGCATTTGCCGGCGGGCTTCAACGGAGTCGATTTGGAAGGCCCATTTCCCGCTCGCATGGAAAGGCGTTCAGTTTACTGTGGTAAACTTCTCCACCAGTCATATCGTCCCGCGCCTGGGATCCACCATAAAGCGCTTGCTCCACGGTGAGAATCGGGCTCAAATGCGGTTTGAGAAGCTAAGTAGCTTACAAAGCGCATTTGCGAGAAAATTAGATGAATATGGCAGCAACGCTCGGAAGGCCAATTTCGGAGGTGGACCAGCTTATTATCGGCCAAGCCCGAGAGCTGTCCGACAAGCTGAAGCAGCACAGGCTCGAAATGTTTCCGCCGACCGCGCAAAAGACGCTGCGGCAGTTTCATCTGAGCGAGGCCGCGCATTTCCTCGGCGTCACCAGCGGTCATCTGCGCAATCTGTCTCTCGAATCGAAGGGACCCCTGCCGCAGGTTACACCATCTGGTCGCCGTTCCTACACGGCCGAGCAACTGCTGGAGATGCGCCAGTATCTCGAGCAGAACGGTCGTGCAGGCCAGCACTACGTGCCGCATCGCCGGGAAAACGATCACCTGCAGGTCATCGCCGTTGTCAACTTCAAGGGCGGATCGGGCAAGACGACGACTGCCGCCCACCTCGCCCAACATCTGGCGCTGACCGGACATCGCGTGCTTGCCGTCGACCTCGATCCGCAGGCAAGCCTTTCGGCCATCCATGGCTTCCAGCCGGAATTCGATCTCGACGAAAACGAAACCCTCTATGCGGCTATCCGCTACGACGAACGCCGGCGTCCGCTGAAGGAAGTCGTGCGGAAGACGAATTTCCCCGGTCTCGATATCGTCCCCGGCAATCTCGAACTGATGGAGTTCGAGCACGACACGCCGCGTATACTGGCGCAGGGCCAGGGCAACGACTACGGTCGGATCTTTTTCGCCAGGCTCGACGAGGCACTGTCGTCTGTCTCGGATGACTATGACGTGATCGTCATCGATTGTCCGCCGCAGCTCGGCTTCCTGACCATGAGCGCCATCTGCGCGGCGACAGCCGTGCTCATCACCGTCCACCCGCAGATGCTCGATGTCATGTCCATGTGCCAGTTCCTGCAGATGCTCGGGGAAATCCTGAACACGCTGAAGGGCGCTGGCGCCGACATGAATCTCGACTGGATGCGTTATCTCGTCACGCGGTACGACCCAACGGACGGCCCACAGACCCAGATGGTCGCTTTTATGCGGTCCATGTTCAAGCAACACGTGTTGACGAACCCGATGCTGCGCAGCGTCGCGATCTCGGACGCGGCCCTGACCAACCAGACGCTCTACGAAGTCGACCGCAGCCAGTTCACGCGCACGACCTACGACCGGGCGCTGGAATCGATGGAGGCCGTGAATGCCGAAATCGCCACCCTGGTGCACAAGGCCTGGGGGCGCTGACGATGGCAAGAAAGAACGTGCTCTCAGGCCTGATTTCCGAACCCGATGCAAAGTTTACCGCGGTAAACTCCGCTCAGCCTGCCCCGGCACCCGAGCGGCAAGCTGGTGCCTACAAGGGCGTCGGCGCTCTCGGGGCGGTAACGCGCAGCATCGACGCACTGGCTGCCAAGGCCGACGCAGCGAAGGCAATCGAGGCCAAGCTGACGGCTGGCGAGGTCGTGATCGATCTCGATCCGGATCTGATCGAGGATTCCTTCGTTTCCGACCGCCTTGTGCAACTGGATGCGAAATTCGATGAACTGGTCGAGGCCATCCGGCTGCGCGGTCAGGACTCGCCGATCCTGGTGCGTCCGCATCCGTCGCGCGTGGGCAGCTACCAGATCGCCTTCGGGCACCGCCGCGCGCGCGCCGCGAAGACCCTGGGTCGTCCGGTTCGCGCGGTCGTCAAGAAGCTCGACGACCGCGATCACGTCATCGCGCAGGGCCAGGAAAACAGTGCCCGCGCCGATCTGTCCTTCATCGAACGGGCGATGTTCGCCGGTCGGCTGGAGGAGCGTGCCTTCGACCGGGAAACGATCATGGCGGCGCTGAGCGCCGACAAGACGACGGTGTCGAAGATGCTGTCGGTGATCAACCGCATTCCCAAAGAGGTCGTCGATGCCATCGGCCCGGCGCTGGCTGTTGGCCGTGACCGGTGGCATGACCTGGCGACGCGCTTCGATGTACCCGAAAATGCCGGGCGGGCGAAAGAGTTCGTGGCCCGGGCGGCGTTCGCGGACGCCGCACCCGATGATCGCTTCGATTTGCTGAGCGCGTTTCTCGCTGGGCGAGGGGAGGCTCGTCCCGCCGCTCCGACAAAGCCGGTCGCCGAATGGCACGGCCAGAACGGCGCTGCGAAAGCGGAGATCAAGGCTGGCGGAAAGAAATATACGATTGCGCTGAAGGCGGAAAATGGACCTGCCTTTGGTGCTTACATCACCAAAAATCTCGATCGGCTCTATCAGGCCTTTCAGGATGAGACCAAGTCAGAAGCAGGAGACTGAACGCAAAAGAAAAAGGCCCCCAAACGTTGCCGTCGTGGAAGCCCTTCTCGTAGTTGGCGCTTAGAGAATCACATTTCCACGAATCTTAGTCAAGAGTCTTTGGCACCGAATTGGGTGAGCGGATTTCTTTTGCCTTGAAAAAGGTGAAGGACGATGGAGACCCGACAGATATCGACGCCCTTTGGTGGGCGTCCGATGACGCTTGGCATGCTGGCAAGTCAGTATGACGCAGGCGAGATCGACCCGGATGCGTCGGTCGATAAATGGAAATTGTTTCGTGCCCTGTGCGAAGCAAGGCAGATGCTCGGCGTCAGCGATCGTGCTCTCGCCGTCCTGAATGCGCTGTTGAGCTTCTATCCGGGCAACGAGTTGTCGCCGGCCAATGGGCTGGTGGTTTTTCCGTCCAACAGCCAGCTGGCGTTGCGCGCCCATGGCATCGCGCCCGCGACCTTGCGCAGGCATCTGGCGGCGCTCGTCGACGCAGGCCTGCTGATCCGGCGGGATAGCCCCAATGGCAAACGTTACGCCCGCAGGGGAGGGGATGGAGAGGTCGCACAGGCGTTCGGTTTCAGCGTCGCACCGCTGATCGCGCGCGCAGACGAGATTAACGGGCTCGCTGGGCAGGTTGTTGCCGACCGTCTTTTCCTCCGGGTCACGCGTGAGAAGTTGACGCTATGCCGTCGCGATGTCGCCAAGCTCATCGAAACGGCCCTCGAGGAGGGGGCTCCTGGGGACTGGCTTGGTGTCTACGAGCATTTTCGTAGCCTCGTCACGCAAATCCCGCGCTCGCCGGCAGCCTCGGACATCCTTCCTATCCTGGAAGAAATGGGCATGCTGCGCGACGAAGTGGTTAACTTGTTGGAAAGATGCCTTAAAACCAAAAAACCAAGCGGCAATGAGTCTCAAATCGAGCAGCACATACAGACTTCAAATCCCGAATCTATCTCTGATATTGAACCCGCTTTAGAAAAAAAGCAGACGGAAACTGTCGTGCCCCAAATAAAGCCTGTCGTCGTGGAAATGATAGAAGGCGAGACGCGGTCGTACAGGCAGCGTGCTGAGGGCCCGGACGATACGCAATCCGGCGGCGCCGGCGGCTTGAAATCCTTTCCGCTCGGCCTCGTCCTTCGTGCTTGCCCCGAAATTGCGATGTATGGGCCGGGGGGTGCGATTGGCAGCTGGCGTGACATGATGACAGCCGGAGTTGTCGTTCGCTCCATGCTCGGCGTGAGCGCGAGTGCCTACGAGGAGGCCTGCAACATCATGGGGCCAGAAAATGCGGCGACCGTCATGGCCTGCCTGCTCGAGAGATCCGGACAGATCAATTCCGCCGGCGGTTATCTGCGCGATCTGACCCGCAGGGCAGAACGGGGCGAGTTCGCCATCGGACCGATGCTGATGGCGCTCGCACGCAGCCACGGATCCGAGGATCGGAAATCGGCATGACTGTGCCTTTTCGAGCGGCGTCATTAAGCATCAAGTGGATAGCGCGCCGCTATCTGGCCGACTGCTCTGTACTTTTCAGGCGAGACCACGTATGTAGCGGGTTCATGAAGAGGCCTGCGACGTGCTGGCCGCGGCGATCTGCGCCTTCCGGGTTTTTTTCTGCCGGCGCGAACACCGAATTCCGAAAGACCAGATATGACTGAATTCGAAGGCATCGTTCCTCCGATTGCGCAGGCGTTGACCAAACGCGGTTACGAAGCGCTCACCCCCGTGCAAAAAGCGATGCTTGATCCCAAGCTTGGCAATTCCGACGTGCTCGTTTCGGCCCAGACCGGCTCGGGCAAGACAGTGGCATTCGGCCTCGCCCTGGCAGCGACGTTGCTTGGCAAGGGCGAACGCTTTGGCCAGGCTGGCCGTCCGCTGGCGCTGGCGATTGCGCCGACCCGCGAACTGGCCCTGCAGGTGCAGCGCGAGCTGGAATGGCTGTTCGAACTGACCGGCGCCACCATTGCCTCCTGCGTCGGCGGCATGGACATGCGCACCGAACGCCGGACACTGGATCGCGGCGTTCACATCGTCATCGGCACACCGGGCAGGCTTTGCGATCATATCCGACGCAATTCGCTGGATATCTCCGAGCTGCAGGCCGTGGTGCTCGACGAAGCCGACGAAATGCTCGACCTCGGTTTCCGTGAAGACCTCGAATTCATTCTCGAGAACTCGCCGGCCGAACGCCGCACGCTGATGTTTTCGGCCACCGTTCCGCGCTCGATTGCGACGCTTGCAAAGAGCTATCAGCGGGATGCAGTGCGCATCAGCACCGCCGCTGAAACCAAGCAGCATGTCGACATCGAATATCGCGCACTGACCGTCGCCGGCAGCGACCGCGAAAATGCGATCATCAACGTCCTGCGGTTCTACGAGGCCCCGAATGCGATCGTCTTCTGCTCGACCCGCGCGGCGGTCAACCACCTGACAGCTCGCTTCAACAATCGCGGCTTCTCCGTGGTCGCGCTATCCGGCGAGCTTAGCCAGAGCGAGCGTACCCATGCGCTGCAGGCGATGCGCGACGGCAGGGCGCGTGTCTGCATTGCCACCGACGTCGCAGCCCGCGGTATCGATCTGCCGGGTCTCGACCTCGTCATCCATGCGGATCTGCCCACCAACCCCGAGACGCTGCTGCATCGCAGCGGTCGTACGGGTCGCGCCGGGCGGCAGGGCGTCAGCGCCATGATCGTGCCGACCAGCGGCCGTCGCAAGGCCGAACGCCTGCTCGAGGCGGCCCGCATCAATGCCACCTGGGCAAAGCCGCCGTCTGCCGACGATGTCACCCGTCGTGACGACGAGCGACTGCTCGCCGACCCGCTGTTCACGGAAACAGTTCGCGAAGACGAGATCGACTTCGTCAAGAAGTTGCTCTCCCAGCATAGCGCCGAACAGGTCGCTGCAGCCTTCCTGCGTCAATATCGGTCTGCCCATTCGGCGCCGGAGGATCTGCTCGACGTTGCGGTTCAAGACGATCGCAAGAAGCCGCGCCGCGATGAATTCTCTGCGCCGCGCGACGATCAGCCGGCCGAAATTCGCGCCGACTTCACCGATGGCAAATGGGTTTCGCTCTCGGTCGGCCGCAAGCAGAGCGCGGAGCCGCGTTGGCTGATCCCGATGATCTGCCGCTACGGCGATCTGACCAAGCGCGACATCGGCGCAATCAGAATGCAGCCCGACGAGACGTTCGTCGAGTTTTCGGGGGAGGCGGCGGAGCGTTTCATGACCGCAATCGGCCCGAACAAGACCATCGACAAGGGGATCCGCGTCAAGGCTCTCGACAGCGCGCCGGAAGCCGGACGCCAGGGTCACGATGGGCCGAAGCGGAGTTTTGCCGAGAAGAACAACCGTCCGCGCTCCGACGCAAAGCCGGCAGCCAAATTCGAGCGGAAATCGGATGGGGCGTCTGCTGCACCGGGCGAGAAGAAGCCATGGAGCAGGAAGCCTGATTTTGCGCGGGACGGTGCTCGCCCGACAGGCGGCAAGCCCAAGTTCAAGAACACCACCGCCAAGCCGCGCTGATCGCGGGGCTCAAGGTCTGTCGATACTGAAGGCCGGTTTTCCGGCCTTCTTTTTTGCGTAGATGGGCAAAGCTATCCGGGCTCAGAGAGCCTGCAGCTGCTCTGCGGAAGACTTTCCAGAGCGCTTGTCCTGCACGATTTCAAAGCTGACCTTCTGACCGTCCTTCAATGTGCCGAGACCTGAACGCTCTACCGCACTGATGTGGACGAAGACATCCGCGCCGCCGTTGTCAGGCTCGATGAAGCCGAATCCCTTGGTGCTGTTGAACCATTTTACAGTGCCTGAAGCCATTTCGATATTCCTTCCAGTCGTGTTTCAATATGCCGTTTGAACGCGGCGTGTGACCAATATTGAAGCGCCGTGTCGATGCATTTTTGCCGCGCCCACAATACCGGTTTTAGAAGTAGGGCGTCCTAAAGCGGTTGCAAGATAGGAATTTGCACGGCCGTGACAAATGGCCCGGCTACCACGCTCCGGCATTGCCGCGTGAGCGGAGCGGCGGAGTTCCTCTGTGGCCAACATGGTTAACGATTAGTTACGGTAGTAGATGTCGACATAATTGCTGTTAAGGCAGAAAGGTTATTGTTAACAGGAGACTGCACTCCCAAGATTATGGGTTACCGTAATGTCTGCAGGCTGCGATATGACCGGGCATGCAATGTCCGCCGGGCTTGGGATGTCTGCCTTTTGAACACTCTCCCTGATAGGTAGGAACCAACTTAACGATGGTGACGTTTATTGGCTCGTGCAATCAAATGGATGTTAGGAGTTATTGTGGAACAGCGCGACGACTGGCATCTGACCGACAGGCTCAACTATGCCCATGGCCGGGGTGATCCCTTCGCTGCTGCCGTCCGCGCGACCAGGATGCCGATGGTCATCACCGATCCGTCGCAGCCCGACAACCCGATCGTTTTCTGCAACGAGGCCTTCCAGACGCTGACAGGATATGCGCAGGAAGAGGTCCTCGGCCGTAACTGCCGGTTCCTGCAGGGCCCAGATACAGATCCGGCTGCTGTGGTGAAGATCCGCGCGGCGATAGAGAATGGCGAAAGCGTTTCCGTCGAACTGCTCAATTACCGGAAGGAAGGCTCTACCTTCTGGAACGCTCTTTACCTGAGCCCGGTACGCAACGACGACGGCAAGATCCAATTCTTCTTCGCGTCCCAGCTGGACGTCACCAAACACGTTGCCTCGAACCGGAGGGTGATGGAGCAGCGGGCGATCGTCGAGAAGGAAGTCGAGCGTCGCACGGCGGAACTCGAGGCAGCTCTCGAAGCCAAGACCCTGCTCCTTCATGAGGTGGACCACCGCGTCAAAAACAACCTGACGATGATCGGTTCCCTGCTGAGGCTTCAGTCGCGGACAATCGGCGATCCCGTGATTTCTTCCAAGCTCGAGGCGATGATGGAAAGGATCGACGCGCTGGCGACGGTGCACCGTACTCTCTATCAATCCGGCGATGTGACGAAGTTCGATATAGGCGACTTTGCAACGAAGCTGGCCGAGGATGTGATCGGGTCGAGCGGGCGAGGGGACATATCGCTGAAATGCGAGGTCCCTCCGATTCTGGTTCCGGCCGGCAAGGCATCCTCTCTCGGCCTCATACTCAATGAGATTCTTACCAACGCCATCAAGCACGGTCTTGGCGACGGTCGGGCCGGGACCATTGCCATATCCGGCCGCTCGGACAACGACAAGGCGATCCTCGACGTCGAAGACAACGGGATCGGCATGCCGAGTGAACCGCCGACCGGATTGGGCCGTACTCTCATCAACAGACTTGCCCGGCAGACAGACGCCACGGTGATCTGGTCCACGCTACCGACCGGTACGCGCGTGACGCTGTCTTTGCAGAACGGGAATTGATTGATGGAACGTCCTAAGCCGCCGCTGAGTATCCTGATCGTCGAAGATGAGGCGCTTCTTGCGATGGATGTCGGCATGATGGTCGAAGATGCCGGGCACACAGTGATCGGCGAGGCAGCGTCTCTCTACGACGTGGAAGGCCTAGCGCCTGACAAGGCGCCCGATATAGCCTTTGTCGACATGCAGCTTGCGAGCAATACGACGGGCCTCGAGGTTTGCGCGCATATCCAGAAGCGTTGGTCGAATACCATCATCGTTTTTGTGACTGCCAACCCCAGAAAGATCCCGGATGACTTTGCCGGAGCCCACGGTGTCATCCCCAAGCCTTTCTCACGGCACGGTTTTATGAACGCCCTCCACTACCTCCAGGAGAGCGTCTGCCGGCCGCCGCCGAACGCGGCATTGCCGGGAAGTTTCCGGGCGTCACCCCACCTTGCAGCCACATGGTGAGGTGATCAACTACGAGCAAATTTTGGCGTTTCCTGCTGGTCTCGCGCGACACGCCGTATTGCCTTGCGTCGGGAAACATTCGTGGATAGCGTGTTTTTTTCGAATTATGCAAGTCGGATACAGATGTTCAATCGCCTTATAAACAACCTCGACAGCGAGGATCGTGACCAGTTGCTTCCCCATCTGGTGCCGGTAACCCTTCCGCGCCTCTTCGTGATGGCCGAGCCGAACGTTCCTGCGGATCTGAGCTATTTCCTGGAATCGGGAATCGGATCGATCATCGGGGTCTCGCCTGCCGGCAGTGAAGTCGAAGTCGCGATTTTCGGCTGCGAGGGGATGTCGCCGCCGAACAGCCTGTTCGAGGACAAGCAGGCGCCGTTCAAGGTCCTGATACAGGTCGCGGGCCAGGGGCATAGCGTCAAGAACGACGTGCTGTTCGAGCTGCTGCCCAAATGCCGGTCCCTTCGGCGGATCCTCAGCCGCTACGCGCAGACGCTGTTCGTTCAGACAGCCTATACCTCGCTCTCCAATGCCAGCCATTCGGTCGACAAGCGTCTGTCGCGCTGGCTCCTGATGGTGCATGACAGGTCGGAAGGCAACGCTTTGCCGCTGACCCACGACTTCCTCTCGGCCATGCTGAACGTGCGCCGACAGAGCGTAACGGACTCCCTGCATGTGCTCGAAGGGGAGCGGTTCATCGCGAACACCCGCGGTCTCGTTACGATCAAGGATCGGGATGGCCTGCGGGCTTTCGCGGGGGATGCCTATGGGGTTGCAGAGGCGGAATTCAATCGACTGATCGGCAGCATGCGTTAGGCTTCCGGGAAGAATTCGAGAGTTCTCTCCACCTTAGAGAGGTTGAGACGTATATAAAAAAACGCCCTGCGAGCTTGCCGCAGGGCGCCGTTCGCTCGGGCTATTGCTAGTCGAGCAGTTCTGCCGGCACCTTGCCGCCGTTCTGCGACAATTTCTGCAGCAGGGCCTTGTGCAGGAAGGTGTTCATCTTGGCGCTGTCGTGGGCGTCGCCCTGAAAATTGAGTTCAGCCGCCAGCTCCTTGCGTTCCTCGAGGCTGGCATCCATGCCGAGTGCCTTCATGAGGTCGACGATGGAGTGTTTCCAGTCGAGCTTCTGGCCGGACTTCGCTACGGCGGCGTCAAGGATCGGGGCCACTTCGATGGACTGTGCGGGTGTTGCGGCAGTCGGTGCCGGGGATGCGGGGGATGCCGGGGTCGCGGATGCGGTGGCGGTCGGGGTGGCCGGAGCGGATGCCTGCGACGTGTTCGCTGCCTGGGCTTCTCCGAAGATGGCGTTCTTGATGCGGTCGAAAATGCTCATGAAATGTCCTCCATTGTTGTTGCATCCGGTTAACGCGAGAGACTCCTCACCGTTCCGTGAATGCATTCATCACGCCGGTCGCCGTCCTGAATGCGTGAAATGCAATGCGGATCGATTTCCATTCCGTGCCGGTTCGATGGGCAGTAGGGAACAGCCAGCTGCCAAAAAAGTATCACTGAAAGGTTCGGGCTGAGGTAGAGGCCGTGCTAAATGCCGGATATTATTGTGGCAAGCGTCGTATCTGCGGAATTGGAGGTTCGCAGATTTTGCCGGTTACCGGCAGGCGTCGATGGGAGGAGACATCATGCAGCCGGATCTCGAACTGGTGCACATCCGCAAGGGCGAGTCCTTTGCTGCCTGGAAGCACGGCTATCCGTTTCGCACGGTCCGTTGGCACTATCACCCGGAATACGAGATCCATCTGGTCGTGGCCACCTCAGGCCAGTTCTATATCGGCGACCACATCGGCCGCTTCGCGCCGGGGCAGCTGATCATGACCGGCCCCAATCTCCCGCAGAACTGGATTTCCGAGATCGCGCCCGGCGAGATCGTTCCGACACGCAACCTGGTCATCCAGTTCCCCGAAAAATTCATCCAGGATTGTCTCGCCGCCTTGCCGGAGATGGAGGCCATCGGCTCTCTTCTCAGGCGCAGCAATCGCGGTCTGCTGTTCGACCCTGCCGCCGGTCTGGAAGTCAGGCCCTTGATGGAGCAGCTCATCGAGGCGCAGGGAGTGAAACGGCTTGCCCTGTTCTGCGAGATCCTGGACGTCCTCGTGCGGGCACCCGAGCCGGAGGTGCTGGCCAGCTTGAGCTACGAGCTGGATCTGCCGAGCATCAACGACTGCGGCATAAACCGCGCCATTGCCCACCTTCGCGACCACCTGACAGACGATGTCGACGAGCGCGAACTTGCGGATCTCGTCGGCCATAGCACCAGTTCGTTTTCCCGTGCCTTCAAACGCCACACCGGGACGACGCTGGTGCGCTACAAGAACCAGCTTCGCGTGGATCTTGCCTGCCTGATGCTGCTGACCCAGCCGGAGGTGAAGGTCGCGGAAGTTTGCTTCGAGACCGGCTTCTCGAACATATCCAATTTCAATCGGCATTTCCTGAAGCAGAAGGGAATGTCGCCATCGCAATTCCGCACGACGTTTGCCGCCAACGGAGAGTTGATGGCCGCGGAATAACAGCGGAAACCAAAACCCCACAAGGGGATCGGAATTCGGGTGGCATGGTGCCGTCCGGAATGGACAGGCTCGTCCTGTCGTCATCTAACGGGAGGAAGACCGAGATGAAGAAGACCTTGATAGCGTTATCGATTGCGGCCCTGGCGGCGGCCACCGTGCCGGCCATGGCACAGGATGCCAAACTGAAGATCGGCATGACGTTCCAGGAACTGAACAATCCCTATTTCGTCTCGATGCAGGAAGCCTTGAAGGAAGCCGCCAAGAGCATCGGTGCAGAGGTCGTCGTCACCGACGCCAACCACGACGTCGCCAAGCAGATCTCGGATATCGAAGACATGCTGCAGCAGAAGATCGACATCCTGCTGCTCAATCCGACCGATTCCGCCGGCGTCGAGTCCGCCGTCAAGATGGCCAAGGATGCCCATGTCATCGTCGTCGCCGTCGATGCCAATGCCAGCGGCCCGGTCGACACCTTCGTCGGCTCGAAGAACAAGGATGCCGGATATCAGTCCTGCCAGTTCCTCGCCAAGTCACTGAACGGCTCGGGCGAAGTCGCCATTCTGGACGGGATCGCCGTGGTTCCGATCCTGCAGCGTGTCGAAGGCTGCAAGCAGGCGCTGGCCGAGTTCAGCGGCATCAAGCTGGTCGATACCCAGAACGGCCGCCAGGATCGCTCCGTCGCCCTCGGCGTGGTCGAGAACATAATCCAGTCCCATCCCAACCTGAAGGGCATCTTCTCGGTCAACGACGGTGGCGCCATGGGTGCGCTTTCGGCGATCCAGGGCTCGGGCAAGGACATCAAGCTGACCTCGGTCGATGGCGCCCCGGAAGCGGTCAAGGCGATCGCCGATGGCACGGCCTTCATCGAAACGACGGCGCAGTTCCCGCGTGACCAGGTACGCGTCGGTCTCGCGATGGCGCTGGCCCAGAAGTGGGGAGCCCGTGTCGTGCCGAAGGAAGTTCCGATCGACGTGAAGCCCGTCACCAAGGAAAATGCAGCCGGCTTCGCCTGGTGATCATGTTCGACATCGCCCCCGCAGCAATGCGGGGGCGACCCATCCATTCAAACGCGGGAGTGAGCGATGCTGGAACTGAAGGGGATCAAGAAGAGCTTCGGCAACATCTCGGTTCTGCACGGGGTCGATCTGACCGTGCGCGCCGGCGAAATCCACGCCCTGCTCGGCGAGAACGGGGCGGGCAAGTCGACGCTGACCAAGGTCCTGTGCGGTATCCTGCAGCCGACCGAGGGCGAGATCCTGATCGACGGGAAGCATCATCACTTCGCCGACTACAATGCGGCGATCGACAACGGCATCGGCGTCGTGTTTCAGGAATTCTCGCTGATCCCCTATCTCGATGCGGTCGACAACATGTTTCTCGCCCGCGAGATCCGCAGCTCGGTCGGCTTGCTGAAGCGCGGCGCGATGCGCAAGCGCGCGTCCGAGATCCTCCTGCAGCTCGGCATCGACATACCCCTCAATGTGCCCGTTCGCATGCTGTCGGTGGCAGAGCAGCAGTTCGTCGAAATCGCCAAGGCCCTGGCGCTGAATGCGCGGATACTGGTGTTGGACGAGCCGACCGCGACGCTGACGCCCTCTGAAGTCGAGCATCTCTTCCGGGTCATGAGGGGCCTGCGGGAGCAGGGCGTTGCCATCATCTTCATCTCTCACCACCTCGAAGAAATCTTCCAGATCTGCGACCGCATCACTGTGCTCAGGGATGGCGAATACGTTACCTCCTGCGACGTCAGCGCGGTCGACCAGCATCGCCTGGTCGAATTGATGGTCGGGCGCAGAATCGAGAACAGTTTTCCGCCGAAGCCCGTCATGGCCGCCGACCCTCCGGTCGTCCTCGATGTCGAGGCGGTGCAGCTGACGAGGGGAGGGCCGGTCTCGCGCTTCCAGCTGCGTGCCGGCGAGATCCTGGGCTTTGCGGGACTGGTCGGCTCGGGCCGGACCGAAACCGCGCTGGCGATGATCGGCGCCCATCGGGCCACGCAATGCAAACTGTTGCTCAACGGCGTCGAGACACGCTTTGGCGATCCAGCGGAGGCGCTGGCGAACGGCATCGGGCTCCTGCCCGAGAGCCGAAAGGAACAGGGGCTGATCACCAGCTTCTCGATCCTCCACAACGTGTCGCTCAACAACTACGGCAAATATCTCTTCGGCCACTTCTTCATCGACCGCCGCAAGGAGCGCGAAGACACCATCGCCGCGATGGCGCAGGTGCAGGTCAAGGCGCAGGGGCCGATGGCTCGCGTCGATACCCTGTCGGGTGGCAATCAGCAGAAGGTGGTGATCGCCCGCTGGCTCAATCACAACATGAAGGTGCTGATCTTCGACGAGCCGACGCGCGGCATCGACGTCGGTGCCAAGTCGGAAATCTATCAGCTGATGCGCGAGTTCACCGCGCGGGGCTACTCGATCATCATGATTTCGTCCGAACTGCCGGAGGTTATCGGCATGTCCGATCGGGTGTGCGTCTTCCGGGCCGGCGGCGTCGTCGCGACCGTCGAAGACGCCGCCATCAATGCCGAGGAAATCATGATGCACGCAACCACTGGGAGGATAAAAGATGTCGCATGATGGTGTGTCTGCAGGCGATAGCAGTGCAAAGGGCAGAGGAATGTCTGCATTCAATTCGGCCATTCGTTCGCCACTGGCGTTGCCGCTGGCCGGACTTGTCGTCGTCTCGATTCTGATGGGCTTTGCCTCCGACAGCTTCTTCTCGGTCTCCAATCTCCTCAATGTGCTCAGGCAAGTCTCTGTCGTCGCGATCCTTGCGGTCGGCATGACCTTCGTGATCCTGACAGGCGGCATCGACCTTTCCGTCGGTGCGGTAATGGCGCTGGCAGGGACGATGGCTGCCGGGCTGATGGTGCATTTCGGACTGCCGGGCTGGGTGGGGCTGCTCGCCGGCATGGTTCTCGGCGTCGGGCTCGGGGTCTTCAACGGCCTGCTGGTCGCCTGGGGGCGGATGCCGGCCATCATCGTGACGCTCGCTACCATGGGGATCGCCCGCGGCATCGGCCTGATCTATTCCGGCGGCTATCCGATCTCGGGCCTTCCGTCGTGGATTTCGTGGTTCGGCGTCGGCCGCGTGGGCATCATCCCGGTCCCGGTCATCATAACGATCATCATCTATGCCCTGGCCTGGGTCCTTCTGCAGCGCACCCCGTTCGGACGCCATGTCTATGCCATCGGCGGCAACGAGCTGGCCGCAAAGCTGTCCGGCGTCAAGACGGCCAGGGTCAAGCTTGCCGTCTATGCCATCTCCGGCCTCACGGCGGGACTGGCGGCCGTCATCCTGACCGGACGCCTGATGTCCGGCCAGCCGAATGCCGGGGTCGGCTTCGAGCTGGACGCCATCGCGGCAGTCGTTCTCGGCGGAACCGCCATTGCCGGCGGGCGGGGGCTCATCCTCGGGACCTTGATCGGCGCGGTGCTTCTCGGCATCCTCAGCAACGGCCTGAACCTCATGGGCATCAACCCCTACCTGCAGGATATCATCCGCGGCTTCATCATCCTGCTTGCCATTTACATCGCCCGTGAATGGCGCTGATTAAAACCCAAACGGAATTACAAAGGAGAGAAAGCATGTCGCAGTCACTGGAAGGAAAGATCGCGGTCATCACCGGCGCCGCTTCGGGCATCGGACTGGCCACGACGGAGAAGCTGCTGTCGGCCGGCGCCACCGTGGTCATGGTGGACTGGAACGAGGCCAGCCTGAAGGAACTGACGGATCGGCTCGGCAGCAAGGCGATCCCACAGGTTACCAACCTGCTCGATTCGACAAGCTGCGCCGCAATGGTGCCCGAGATCCTTGAGAAGGTCGACCACATCGACATTCTCTACTGCAATGCCGGCACCTATATCGGCGGCGACCTGACCGAGACCACCAACGACGCGATTGACAAGATGCTGAACCTCAACGTCAATGCCGTCATGAAGAACGTCCACGACGTCGTCCCTCACATGACCGAGCGCGGCACCGGCGATATCGTCGTCACCTGCTCGATCGCAGGCCATTATCCGACCTACTGGGAGCCGGTCTACGCCTCGTCCAAGTGGGCCGTCACCTGCTTCGTCCAGACCATGCGCCGCCAGTTGATCCCGCACGGGATCCGCGTCTCGCAGGTCTCCCCGGGCCCCGTCGTCTCGGCGCTGCTGGCCGACTGGCCGGAGGAGAACCTTCGCAAGGCCAAGGAATCGGGAAGCCTGATGGATCCGAGCGAGGTCGCCGACGCGGTGGAATACATCCTCACCCGCAAGCGGACGGTGACGATCCGCGACATGATCGTCCTGCCGACGAATTTCGACCGGGTGTGACGCAAGGCTAAGACGCGCTCTCAGCGCCGGGAGGAATGATATGGCCAAGTACTTGATCGGCGTCGATGTCGGCACCGGCTCGGCGCGGGCAGGGGTATTCGATCCGGCCGGGTCGATGCTCGCCCACGCCAAGCGGGATCTGCTGATCTTCCGAGACGACACCGGGCGCGTCGAGCAATCGAGCGCGCAGGTCTGGCAGGCGGTCTGCGAGGCTGTCGCCGAGGCGGTTTCGCTCGCGCAGATCGATGCGGCCGATGTCGCCGGCATCGGCTTCGATGCGACCTGCTCGCTGGTCGTCGAAGGCGCCAGCGGCGGGGTGGGGGATCGCTCCCATCCCGAGCGCGACATCATCGTCTGGATGGACCATCGCGCCCTCGACCAGACCCGCAGGATCAACGAGAAGGGACACGCAGTCCTGTCCTATGTCGGCGGGACGATCTCGCCTGAGATGGAGACCCCGAAGCTTCTCTGGCTGCGCGAGAATCTGCCGGAGATCTACGGCAGCGCGCGAAACTTCTTCGACCTCACGGATTTCCTGACCTGGAAGGCAACCGGGGCTCTCGATCGCTCGTCTTGCACCGTCACCTGCAAATGGACCTACCTCGCCCACGAAAACCGCTGGGACGAGAGCTATTTCCGTGACATCGGGCTCGACGATCTGGTCGAGGACGGTTTTGGCCGGATCGGCAGGAGCGTGGTCCATCCCGGCACCGCGCTCGGCAGCGGACTGAGCACGGAGGCCGCCGCAGAGATGAAGCTGCACCCCGGCATTGCCGTTGCGGCCGGATTGATCGATGCCCATGCCGGCGGCATAGGCACGGTGGCGGCGAAGGGCGGCGCAGCGGATCCGACCACCTGCCTCGGTTATGTGTTCGGCACCTCGTCCTGCACGATGACGACGACCTCGGCGCCCGTCTTCGTGCCCGGCGTCTGGGGTCCCTACTATTCGGCCATGGTTCCTGGAATGTGGTTGAACGAAGGGGGCCAATCCGCAGCCGGCGCCGCAATCGACCATCTCGTGAAACTGCATCCGGCCAGCACCGAGACCTCGGCCACGGCCGCCGGCGACGGCAAGAGCCTGCCGCAGTGGCTGGCGGACCGCGCCCTGGCATTGTCCGATGGGGCCTCCGAGGCCGTTCGGCTTGCCCATCACCTGCATGTGGTGCCCGAGTTCCTGGGCAATCGCGCGCCCTTCGCGGACCCGCAGGCGCGCGCCGTGATCGTCGGGCTCGGCATGGAGACGGGAGCCGACAGTCTGGTTGCCCTCTACATCGCCGGAATTTGCGGCCTCGGATACGGCCTGCGCCAGATTGTCGATACCCAGGCCGCGCATGGCGTCGAGATCAAGACGATCTCGGTGTCCGGCGGAGCCGGTTTGCATCCGCTTATCCGCCAGCTCCTCGCCGATGCCACCGGTATTCCGATCGAGGTGACCGCTTGCCCCGAACCAGTCTTGCTGGGATCGTCGATGCTAGGGGCGGTGGCGGCAGGCGTCTACCCCGATCTGCAGACAGCGATGCCTGCGATGTCGACGATTGCCTTGCGATGCCGGCCGGCAACCGGTGCGATCCGCGATCTCCATGACGGCCGATACCGCGCCTTCCTGGATCTGCAGACGATGGGCCGCAAAATCCGTACCGATGCCACGCTGCTTTCGCAGTGAGTTTTTGCCTGAGGAGGAAATGAATATGCAGTTTGCCGGCAAGTCCGTCATCATCACCGGCGCGGGTAAGGGGATCGGCCGCGCCTGCGCGAAAATCATGGCCGAGCGGGGTGCCGAGGTCATCGCGCTCAGCCGCACCGCTTCGGATCTGGAGAGCCTGAAGGCCGAGATCGGCGGACGCTCGGTGGCCGTCGATCTCGCCGACCCGGCCGCCACGCGCGCCGCCATGCGGGAAGCCGGCACGGCTGATTTCCTGATCAACAGCGCCGGCATCAACGTGCTCGAATCCAGCTTCGACATGACGGAAGAAGGCTATGAGGCCGTGATGGGCATCAACCTTCGCGCGGCCTTGATCACCTGCCAGGAATTCGGCCGGGCGCGGGTTGCGGCCGGCGGTGGCGGCGCCATCGTCAACATCACCTCGATTGCGGGACATCGCGGCTTTGCCGAGCATCTGTGCTACGCGGCCTCCAAGGCGGGGCTGGAAGGCGCCACGCGGGTGCTCGCCAAGGAATTCGGTCCGCACGGCATCCGCGTCAATGCGGTGGCCCCGACCATCACCCTTACAGAACTCGCGCTGCGCGCCTGGAGCGATCCGGAAAAATCGCAACCGATGATGGTCCGTCATCCCATCGGCCGTTTTGCCGAGGTCGACGACGTCGCACGCACCATCGCGACGCTGCTGTCGGATGACACCGAAATGGTGACGGGCGTGGTCCTGAACGTCGATGGCGGCTTCCTCGCCGTCTAGGCGAGGGGTACGCCCCGCCCGTCATTTTGCAAAGATCAACAAGGTCGACTCATCAGGTTGACCTTGCTGCCTTTCGCCCCACATCGATTCGGTCTGTATCGTCTGTAAAGACTAGATTTTCGTGGGGGTTAGGTTTGATGGGATATCTGAAGTCGTTGGTTCTGGTGGCGGGGGTCACTGTCTTCGCACTCGGTACGCAGCCAGCTCTGGTCTGGCAGCCCGCCTATGCACAGAACGCCAGCGAGCCGGCCGGCGCCGCACAGCTGGCGGTGGCCAAGATGAACGTCTACGTCAAATTCATGAACGACACGCTTCGCGCAAATCTCTCGCTGCAGCGCTATCGCTCCTGGGTCAACATGGCCAAAGGCCCGACCGGCAAGGAAACGATCATTTACGGCCTCTACTCGCTTTACGATGTCGGGAAGCAGATCGATGCCGTGAAACAGGCCGCTGTCTCCGAGCCGAAGATGCCGGAGCTCGATGCTGCCATGCTGGCCTATCTCGATGCCTATCAGAAACTGGCTCCGGTGATCGAAAAGGCCAACACCTATTACGAGCGCGGTGATTACAAGGTCGACAAAATGGAAGGCGGCAAAGCCTTCCACAAGGATATCGTAACGCTCGGCGCGGCCTACGAAGCGCGGCGCAAGGATGCCGAGACTGCCATGCGCTCTGAAAAGCAACAGACCGATCAGGCGGCCCTGGCGGCCATCGAGAAGGCTGAAGGCAAGAAGGCGGCCTGGCAGGTTCGCAACACCATGATGCACGCCGAAACGATGATCAATCTCCTGCCGAATGCAGAAAACCCCGTGGTCGACATGAAGGCCTTCAAGGCCGCTCTCGACGGATACACGGCCGCCACGACCGAGTTCGACGACTTCTCCTCGGCAAATCCCGGCGTGTTCATGGGATTCCAAACGCGGCCGGATAGCATGCTTTCGGAGATGCGCGATTTTTACGCAGAGCTGGAAAAGGCCAAGGGCGATGCGCGCAAGGGAGCCGGTGACAGCCTCGAAACGATTGTTTCGGACTATAACCTGATGGTCGAGCTGTCCGAAAACGCAATCATGCCCACCCCCTGACAGCCAGCAAAGGCAACTGTTGCCGCGCTCGTCACAACAACTTTTCGTGATCTTAGCCTACCTATCTGTCGCATTATCGAGGCTCCAAAGGCCCTGGTCGTCACTGGCCGGGGCCTTGCCCACTGCCGGTTGATTGAGATCAAGCTGGCCGCTCAGGCTGCGTGTTACTTGGCGATAACCCAAGGAGCACCCCATGACGAAAATGATGAAAGCTGCTGTTCTCCACGAGTTTGGCAAACCTCTGGTGATAGAGGATGTGCCTGTGCCGGAGCCGCGTCCCGACCAGATCCTGATCAAGATTGCCGCGACCGGCGTCTGCCACACGGATCTCCATGCGATCAAGGGCGACTGGCCGGTCAAGCCGACGGTCCCGTTCATTCCCGGCCATGAAGGCGTTGGAACCGTCGTTGCCATCGGACGTGACGTAAAGCGCGTCAAGGAAGGCGACCGCGTCGGCGTTCCCTGGCTCCATACCGCCTGCGGCTATTGCCCCCATTGCCGCACCGGATGGGAGACGCTTTGCGCCGACCAGCAGAATACCGGCTATTCCGTCAACGGCAGCTTTGCCGAATATGCGCTGGCCGATCCGAACTATGTCGGTCGCCTGCCGGACAATCTGGATTGGGGTCCGGCCGCGCCGATCCTGTGTGCCGGCGTGACGGTCTACAAGGCCCTCAAGGAAACCGAGGTCAAGCCGGGCGAGTGGGTGGCCATTTCAGGCGTCGGCGGTCTCGGCCACATGGCCGTCCAGTATGCGAAAGCCATGGGCATGCATGTCGCAGCCATCGATGTGCATCCGGACAAGCTCGCTCTGGCGACCAAGCTTGGCGCGGAGATCGTCCTCAATGCCCGCGAGGTCGATCCGGCTGCGGAGCTGCAAAAGCGCCTTGGCGGCGTCCACGGCGTTCTGGTCACGGCGGTGTCGCCTGCGGCCTTCGAGCAGGCCTTCGGTGCGCTACGCTCGCACGGCACGATGGCGCTCGTCGGCCTGCCGCCGGGCAAGTTTGCCATGCCGATCTTCGACACCGTGCTGAAGCGCATCACCGTGCGCGGCTCCATCGTCGGGACGCGGCAGGATCTGGAAGAGGCCCTGGAGTTTGCCGGCGACGGTGCTGTCGCGGCGCATTTTTCCTGGGACAAGCTCGAAAACATCAATGCCATCTTCGCGCGCATGGAAGAGGGCGGCATCGACGGCCGCATTGTCCTCCAGCTCGACTAGCCGCTCTCCCACCCCCTCATTCAGGCCCAAACGACAGCATCCCCGCGAGGCGGGAATGCTGAAACCGGATAATCTTGAAAGTTCAATCCCATGAAGATCGCAGTGCTCAAGGAAACGAGAGCGGGTGAAAAGCGCGTCGCGCTTGCACCGGCGGTGACGGGCAAGCTTACCAAGCTCGGCGCCGAACTCCACATGCAATCCGGTGCCGGAGACGCGGCAAAGCTTCCGGATAAAAGCTACCAGCAGGTCACGTTCGACCCTGATGCCAAGAGCCTCCTCAGCGACGCCGATATCGTCCTTTCCGTCCAGGCGCCGAGTGTCGCTGCAGTCCGGATGATGAAACCGGGCGCGATCCTGATCTGCCTGGTCTATGCCAACAAAGAGCCTGAGCTGGTCAAGGCGCTGTGCGCGGGCGAGATAACGACCTTTGCGATGGAGACGGTACCGCGCATCAGCCGCGCCCAGGCCATCGACGTGCTGTCGACCCAGTCCGCCTTGTCCGGCTACTACGCACCCTTGCTGGGCGCGGCAAACATGCCGCGCATCCTGCCGATGATGACGACGGCCGTCGGCTCGCTGAGGGCTGCCAAGGTGCTGGTGATGGGGCTCGGCGTTGCCGGCCTGCAGGCTCTCGCCACCGCCCATCGCCTGGGTGCCATCACGGAAGGCTACGACGTGCGCCCCGAAACCCGGGAGCAGGCGCTGTCGGTCGGTGCCAAGTTCGTCGACACCGGCGTCGATGCACGCGGCGAGGGCGGCTATGCGCGGGAATTGACTGCCGAGGAGAAGCTGAAGGTCAATGCGGCGCTGACGCAACATATCCAGGAAGCCGATCTCATCATCACCACGGCGGCCGTGCCGGGGCGCCCGTCGCCGAGGCTGATCGATGCCCAGCAGATCGCCGGCATGAAGCCCGGTGCTGTCATCGTCGATCTCGGTGCCGAAGGCGGCGGCAATTGCGAGGGCACGAAGCCCGGCGAAACCGTTGCGATCGGACCGGTTACCATCCTCGGCCCGCTCAACGTCCCGTCCCATCTCGCCCAGCATGCGAGCGAACTTTACGCCAAGAACCTTCTCAACCTTCTCCAGCTGATCGTTCGCGACGGCAAGGTGGTGCTCGATTTCGACGATGAGGTCATCGCGAAGACAGTTCTGACCCACGCCGGGGAAATGAGAAACCAGCCCGTCCCAAGCGCGCCGCTGAAGACGCCTGAAGGAGCAGCCCTATGACATCGGATATCTCGCTTACCTGGCTCATTGCCCTCTACATCTTCATGCTCGCGGCCATCACCGGCTACGAAGTCATCAGCAAGGTGCCCTCCATTCTCCACACGCCGCTCATGTCCGGCTCCAATTTCATCCACGGCATCGTTGTCGTCGGCGCGCTGCACGCGCTGTTCACGGCATCCAGCGTGACGGCGCAGGTCCTCGCCTTCCTGGCCGTCATGCTCGGCGCGGCCAATGCCGCCGGCGGATACATCGTCACCGACCGCATGCTCGCCATGTTCCGCCCCAGCAGCGAAAAGAAGGGTTGATCATGTTCCTCCAACATATCGAAGGGCTGAGCGGTCTGGTTGCCGCTGCCCTCTTCATCTTCGGCCTGAAACGCATGTCGTCCCCCGTCACGGCCCTCTCAGGCATCGTCATTGCCGGGGTCGGCATGGTGATTGCCGTGTCCGCGAGCTTTCTGGTGCTCGCCAATCTGCCCGAGGCTGCGCGACCCCATATGCTGGCCAATATCGTGCTTGCCGTTCTTGCCCTTGGTCTCGGCGGCGGCTGGGCATGGTGGAACGGTCGCAAGGTGGCCGTCACGGCGATGCCGCAGATGGTGGCGCTCTATAACGGCATGGGTGGCGGCGCGGCGGCTGCCGTTGCAGCGGTCGAGCTTCTGAAGGTGGCAACGGCCGAACCACTCAGCATCTCGGTCACCATCGCCGGCGCGCTGATCGGTTCGATCTCGCTCACAGGCTCGATCATCGCCTGGGCCAAACTCGATGGCCGTATCGAAAAGCCCTGGCGTTTCAAGGGACAGCGCCTGCTGAATGGCCTGGTGTTCCTGCTCGCGATCGTCCTCGGGGCTCTCCTCGTGGCGCCCATCGACGGCGTGCCTGCTGTTGCTATCGCACTTCCGTTCTTCGGCTGCGCGCTGGCCTTCGGCATCCTGATGACGCTGCCGATCGGCGGCGCCGATATGCCGGTGGTGATCTCGCTCTACAATGCCTTCACCGGCCTTGCCGTTGCGCTCGAAGGCTATGCGCTGCAAAATCCGGCGCTGATGATTGCCGGCATGGTGGTCGGTTCCGCCGGCACGATGCTGACCGTCCTGATGGCGAAGGCCATGAACCGGTCGCTGGCCAACGTGCTCTTCAGCAATTTCGGGGACGCGACAGCCGCCTCGACATCCGACGTCGCCGGCAGCATGAAGCCTGCCGATGCCGGCGATGCGGCAATCGCCATGCGCTATGCCTCCAGCGTCATCATCGTCCCGGGCTATGGTCTGGCCGTGGCGCAGGCGCAGCAGAAACTCTACGAACTCGTCAAAATGCTGCAGGCTGCGGACGTCGACGTCAAGTTCGCCATCCACCCGGTGGCAGGGCGCATGCCGGGGCACATGAACGTGCTGCTCGCCGAAGCCGGTGTTCCCTATGACATCATCTTCGACATGGAGGACATCAACGATGCCTTCGCCACGACCGATGTCGCCCTGGTCATCGGCGCCAACGACGTCGTCAATCCGGCGGCCCGCACGGACAAGTCCTCTCCCATCTACGGCATGCCGATCCTCAACGTCGATCAGGCGCATCAGGTCTATGTCGTCAAGCGCGGCCAGGGCAAGGGCTATGCCGGCGTCGAGAACCTGCTGTTCTACGGCGACAATTGCAACATGGTCTATGGCGACGCCCAGGCCGTGATCACCCAGATGGTCCAGGCCATCAAGGAGCTCGGGGGCTGATCCGTCCCCGTCCCGCATCCTTTGCCCCAGGGGCAATTCGACGATCCACCCAGCACGAAAGGTAAGTATCATGGCATATGCAACGATAAATCCCTACACCGGCGAAGTCCTGAAGACCTTTGCCGACGCCACGGACGCGCAAGTGGGTGCGGCGATCGACAAGGCGCACGCGGCTTTCCTCACATGGAAGACAACGTCGTTCCCGGACCGCGCCAAGGTCATGCAGAACGCGGCGAGACTGCTGCGGCAGGATGTGGAGAGCTACGCGCATCTCCTCACCCTCGAAATGGGCAAGGTCATTTCCGAGGCCCGGGCCGAAGTCGAACTGTCGGCCGCGATCTTCGAATACTACGCTACCAACGCGGAACGGCTGCTGGCGCCGCAGAAACTGCCTGTCGCCGACCCGGCAGAAGGCGAGGCCACGCTGGTCCACGAACCGCTGGGTGTCCTGCTTGCCATCGAGCCCTGGAATTTCCCCTATTACCAGATCGCGAGAATCATCGCGCCGCAGCTGTCGGCCGGTAACACCATGCTGCTGAAGCACGCCTCGAACGTGCCGCAGTGCGCCGCAGCCTTCGAGACGCTGATGGGGGAAGCGGGCCTGCCCGAAGGCGGGTTCCAGAACCTCTACGCCACACGCTCGCAGATCGAGATGATCCTCAACGATCCCCGCGTGCACGGCGTTGCCCTGACGGGATCCGAGGGTGCCGGTGCGGTCATCGCCTCCCAGGCCGGGAAGGCGCTGAAGAAGTCGACCATGGAACTCGGCGGTGCCGACGCCTTCGTGGTGCTTGCCGATGCCGACATGGAAAAGACCGTCAAATGGGCGGTGTTCGGTCGGCACTGGAATGGCGGCCAGGTCTGCGTGTCGTCGAAGCGCATGATCATCCTCGACGAGGTCTATGATTCCTTCGTGGAGCAATACACCAAGGGTGTCGCGGGCCTGCGCGCCGGCGATCCCTTCGCGCCGGAAACCACGCTCGCGCCGTTGTCGTCGCAGGGTGCTGCCGACGAAATCCGGGAGAAGATCGCCCAGGCCGTGGCGCTCGGTGCAACGGCCACCGAGGTCGGACCGAGCGTTCCCAACCGCGGTGCCTTCGTCCAGCCGACGATCCTCACCAACATCGCGGAAGACAATCCTGCCCGCTATTGGGAGTTCTTCGGCCCGGTCTCGATGCTCTTTCGCGCCAAGGACGAGGACGATGCGATCCGGATCGCCAACGACTCTCCGTTCGGTCTCGGCGGTTCGGTCTTCACGTCCGATACGCGCCACGGGGCGGAGGTCGCAGCCAGGATCTCGACCGGCATGGTGTTCGTCAACCATCCGACGATGGTCAAGGCCGACCTGCCCTTCGGCGGGGTCCGCCGCTCCGGTTACGGGCGTGAACTGCTCGATCTCGGGATCAAGGAGTTCGTCAACCACAAGCTGATCAACATCGTTGACATCGACGCACCGTTCTGAGCCCTCGCTCCTGTCTGTCGTGGCCTCCTCTATCGGAGCCACGACAGGCAATTCCAAATCCACCCGCATTCCCGTTCAATCCCGGTGCCAGAATGTTCGAGACACGTATTCGCCGCAAGTCGCTCCTCGACAAGATTACCACGCCAGAAGCCGCGGCCGCCCTGATCAAGGACGGCATGATCATCGGCATGAGCGGGTTCACCCGGGCGGGTGACGCCAAGGCGGTGCCGATCGCCATGGTCGAGCGGGCGAAGACAGACCCGTTCCAGATCACGCTGATCACCGGTGCATCGCTTGGGCACGACATCGACCGGATGCTGACCGAGGCGAAGATCTTGGCACGCCGCATGCCGTTCCAGGTCGACACGACGCTGCGTGCCGCGATCAACCGGGGCGAGGTGATGTTCATCGACCAGCATCTCTCCGAGACTGTCGAACATCTGCGCTCGAAACAGCTCGGGCCGATCGACTACGCGGTCATCGAGGCGACGGCCATCACGGAGGACGGCGGCATCGTACCATCCACGTCGATCGGAAACTCGGCGAGTTTCGCCATCCTCGCCAAAAAGATCATCGTCGAGATCAATCTGAGCCAGCCGCTCGAGCTCGAAGGCCTGCACGACATCTATATCCCGACCAAGCGCCCCTCGCGCGAACCGATCCCGGTCGTTGCCTGCGACAGCCGCGTCGGCTTGCCCTATGTGCCGATCGATCCGGACAAGATCGCCGCCATCGTGATCACCGGGCAAAAGGACAGCTTTTCGTCCGTCGAGGCACCCGATGCGGAAACGGAGGCGATCGCCGGCCACCTGATCCGGTTCATGGAGGACGAGGTGGCCAGCGGCCGGCTCGATCTGTCCCTGCAGCCGCTCCAGGCCGGCATCGGCACCATCGCCAATTCGGTGCTCTCAGGATTGGGGAAGGGGCCTTTTCATCACCTCAGGATGTACAGCGAAGTCCTGCAGGACAGCACCTTCGACCTGTTCGACGCGGGCAAGCTGGCCTTTGCCTCCGGCTCCTCGATCACGCTCTCGGCCGGCTGCGCCGCGCGGGTGTTCGGCGCGTTCGATCGCTACAAGGACAAGCTTGTCCTGCGGCCGCAGGAAATCTCCAACCATCCGGAGGTCATCCGCCGCCTCGGCGTGATCGGCATCAACACGGCGCTGGAGGTCGATATCTACGGCAACGTCAATTCCAGTCACGTCAACGGCACGCACATGATGAACGGCATCGGTGGTTCGGGCGACTTTGCCCGAAATGCCTATCTGTCCATCTTCGTCACGAAGTCGCTGGCCAAGGGCGGCAGCATTTCCTCCGTGGTGCCGATGGTCAGCCATGTCGACCACACCGAGCACGACGTCGACATCATCGTCACCGAAAACGGCCTGGCGGACCTGCGCGAACTCGCCCCCCGCGAACGCGCCGCAATGATCATCGCCCATTGTGCCCATCCCTCCTATCGAGAGCAACTGGCCGACTACCTCGCCCGCGCCACCGAGCGCGGCGGCCACACCCCGCACCTGCTGGAAGAAGCGCTGTCCTGGCATATCCGCAAACAGGCGACGGGCACCATGCTGCGCTGACCACGGACGGCGGCACGGGTTGGCATGCCGCCGAGGGATCGAGCCTATCCCGCCGTCAGTTCACGGCGTAGCTTCAAGGCGAGATCCGGGGCATCCGAGGTCAGGTGGCCGATGCCGCGTGTCAGCCAGCGGCGGATGGTGTCCTCGTCGTTGACGGTCCAGACGCAGAGGTGCTCAATCGGAACGGCGCCCGCGATGATGTCCCATTCCCGTTCCAGCAATTCGTGGTGGACCGCGACCATGCCGGCGAGACCGTCGACGGACTGCAGGAACTGCGCCACGCCGCCGTGCTTGTCGGCCGAGGTAGCGCTGACCGAGACGAGGCGGGTGATGGACGGCGCGTGGCTGCGGCAATCCTCAAGAACGGAGATGTCGAAGGATGTCAGGCAGCTGCGGCTGGCGATGCCAAAGCGTTCGACTTCTGCGGCGACCTTCTCGACGATGCCGGCATAGGGCGTGCCCGTCTCGTCGGTCTTGATCTCGACATGGTATGCCAGCTGCGGGACCGCCGACAGTACGTCCAGCACGTCAGCCAGCGTCGGCATCGCCTCGTCCGTGTCCTTCAGCATGACCCGCTTGCGTGCGTCCGGCGAAAGCGTGCGCACCGGGCCGGTATGGTCCGTCGTCCGGTCCAGTGTGGCGTCGTGGATCACCACCAGTTCGCCTGCGTTGGTGAGGTGCACGTCGAACTCAACGGCATCGACGCCGAGTTCGAGGACATTGCGAAAGCCTGTCAGGGAGTTTTCCGCCCAGAGATTGCGGGCGCCGCGATGGCCGGTGATGAGTGTCATGATTATGTCCCTCTTGTCTGGAGGTTAGCGGGTTGTCGGATCGAGCTTGTCGCGCAGCCAGTCGCCGACCAGGGAGATCGACAGGGTCGTCAGCATGATGACGAGGGACGGTGCCAGCATGATCCACGGCGCCCGCGTCAGGTATTCGCGCCCGAAGCCGACCATGTTCCCGAGGCTGCTCTCCGGCGGCTGGACCCCGAGGCCGAGAAAGGAGAGGCCGCTTTCCATCAGGATGATTTCCGGAAAGGTCAGCGTCATCGAAACGATCAGGGTCGAGGCGACGTTCGGCAGGATGTGACGGAGATAGACGCGAAGCGGCGAGGCGCCGAGCTGCACGACGGCGGCGGCATAACCCTGGGCGCTGGCGGATATGGCGAGGCCCCGGGCGATACGCGCATAGCGCTCCCAGCCGTAGAAGCCCATCAGGCAGACGAGCAGCGTCATCGACGAGCCGAAGAAGGCGAGCACGGCGAGCGACATGATCAGGAAGGGGAGGGCTGCCTGGAAATCGGCAAGCACGAGCACGAGGTGCTCGACGACGCCACGGAATTTCGCGGCAGCAAAGCCCAGCGCCGTGCCGAAGAAGGCCGACAGCATCGTCGCGCCGAAGGCTATGATCAGGGAGACCTTGATCGACTGCAGGAGCCGGGAAAACACGTCGCGGCCAAGTTCGTCGGTGCCGGCCCAGTGCTTGAAATTGCCGGGAGCGACCAGGCGGCTGCTGAGGTCCATGGCCGTGACGCCGTAGGGGCGCAACTGGTCTGCGAAAACAGCGACGAGGACCATCGCGATCAGCCAGAGGACGCCCAATCCGATGCTGAAGGGCACATTGCGCCATATCCAGCCGAGCGGGCCCGGTCTCTTGCGGGTCGACACTGGAAGGGCGGTTGCGTCTATGGTCGTCATGTCCTGATTCCTCAATGCGCCGATTGGGCGCGCAGGCGGGGATCGAGCCAGCCGTAGAGCATGTCGACGACCAGGTTGGAGATCACCATCGTTGCGGCGATGAGCAGCAGGATGCACTGGACGACCGCCAGATCGCGGTTGCTGACCGAGACCACCAGGAGCCTGCCGATCCCCGGCCATGAAAAGATCGATTCGACCACGACAGCGCCGGCAATCAGCGTTCCGACCAGGAAGCCGACAATCGTCACGATCGGAACGGCTGCGTTTGGCAGTGCATGTTTCCAGACCACGTCGCGCCATTTCAGGCCCTTGGCCGAGGCGGTGCGGACATAGTGCTGGCCCATCACCTCGATCATCGCGCTGCGCGAGAAGCGCGCAAGAATCCCGATATAGCCGATGCTCATCGTGACGATCGGCAGGATCATGTGCTGCCATGTTCCCTGGCCGCCCGACGGCAGCATGCCCAGGGTCACGGAAAAGATGAGCACCAGCACCAGCCCCATCACGAAGGAGGGGATGGTGAAGCCGAGGATGGCCGCCATGATGACGCTTCGGTCGGCAAAGCTCTGGCGATGCAGGGCGGCATAGACGCCCGCCGGAATACCGATCAGGAGCTGCAGACAGAGCGCCGGGATCGTCAATTCGAGGGTCGCCGGGATGCGATCGACAACCAGATGCAGCGCGGATGCCCCGTCGCGCATGGAAACGCCGAAATTACCCGTCAGAATGGACTTCATGTAGGCGAAGTACTGGACCCACAGCGGCTGATCGAGCCCCCAGGCCTTGCGGAAGGCGACGACCGCCTCCTGCGGCACATCGGGACCGAGCATCACCTGTGCCGGATCGCCGGACATTCTGAGCACCACGAAGGCGAAGGTGACCACCGCCAGGATCGTGATGAGGGCCCTGACCAAACGGACGAGAAAAAATCGCAGCATGTCTATCTCCCGCTATGCGGCAATCGAGGCGTCGCCGGCATTCACCAGGTGACAGGCGGCAGTCCGGCCATCGCCGATGGATCGCAATGTCGGGACCGTCGTGCGGCATATGTCCTGTGCAATCGGGCAGCGGGGATGGAATGCGCAGCCGGACGGGCGATTGGCAGGATTCGGCGGCTCGCCCTGCAGGATGACCCGGCCCTCCAGCGGTCTGCCCGGTACGGGTACGCTGGAAACCAGAGCGCTGGTGTAGGGATGCTGCGGGGACCGGAAGATCACGTCGGAGGATGCCTCCTCGATGATCCGCCCGAGATACATCACGGCGACGCGGTCGGCGATGTTGCGCACGACCTTCAGGTCGTGGCTGATGAACACCATGGCGAGCCGGTTTTCCACCTGCAGGTCGGCCAGCATATTGACCACCTGCGCCTGGATCGACACATCGAGCGCGGATACGGGCTCATCGCAGACAAGCAGCTTCGGGCGGGAGGCCAGCGCCCTGGCGATGACGGCCCGCTGCCGCTGGCCGCCGGAGAGTTCATGGGGATACCGGTCGGCCTGGTCCTGGCGAAGGCCGACGGCCGACATCAATTCGGCGACACGTGTATTCCGATGCTCCTTCGGAACCAGCCTGTGGATTTCGAGGGGCTCGCGGATCTGAGCCGAAATTGTCAGGCGCTTGTCGAGGGCTGCAAGCGGATCCTGGTGCACGAATTGCATCTTAGCCCGCCAGGATCGCCACAGGGCCGTCGCCACGGCCGGCATGGGCTTGCCCTCGAACAGGATTTCCCCCGACTGGGCGGGGTCGATGCCCAGCAGCATCCGCCCGAGGGTGGATTTCCCGGAGCCCGATTCCCCCACGATCCCCAGCGTTTCGCCGACGTTGACGACCAGCGAGATGCCGTCGACGGCGCGGGCGGGCGTCGCCTTGCCGAAGGCGCCGGTGGGCATCTGGTAGGTGCGAACGAGACTTCTGGCCTCGAGAAGCGGCGTCACAGTGTGGCCTCTTCGGAAACGCGCGAGGGCAAGCCTTGCAGATCGCGTGCGGGCACGGGGCGCAGGCAGGCGAGCTTCCGGCCATCCTCCAGCGTCTCGAAAGCCGGCATTTCGCGACGACAGTTTTCCACCACCCGCGAACAGCGCGGCGAAAACGAACAGCCGGACGGCATCTGTCGCGGATTGGGCACGGTGCCCGGAATGGGTATCAGGCGCTTGCGCGGTCCGTCGATGGTCGGAATGGCGTCGAACAGACCGCGCGTATAGGGATGGCGCGGCTCGGAAAACAGCTGCGCGATGCTGCCCTGTTCGACGATGCGGCCGGCATACATGACGCAAATTCGCTCGCAGACCTGCGCCACCGCACCGAGATCGTGGCTGATGAACACGGTCGCCATGCCGGTTTCGGCGCGGAGCAGGATGAGGAGGTCGAGGATCTGGGCCTGGATCGTCGCGTCGAGTGCTGTCGTCGGTTCGTCGGCGATCAGAAGGTCGGGTTCGCCCGCCAGCGCCATGGCGATCATCAGTCGCTGGCATTGGCCGCCGGAGAACTCATGCGGATAGAGATCGACGCGACGACGGGCATCGGGGATGCCGACGAGGTCGAGCAGCCGCAGCGTTTCAGCCGCCGCCGCTGCCCCGTGCAGGCCGCGATGCAGCGCCAGGGCTTCGGCAATCTGGCGACCGATGCGCTGGACGGGGTTGAGCGAACTGGAGGGATCCTGGAAGATGATCGCGATCCGGCCGCCGCGCACCTGTTCCAGCACTGGGCGAGGCGCGCCGCAGAGTTCGCGGCCTTCGAGGGTCACGGAGCCGCTGATATCGGCCTTGCGCGGCAGCAGGCCGAGCGCCGCAAGCCAGGTTACCGACTTGCCGCAGCCGGATTCCCCGACCAGCCCGACGGATTCCCCGCGCCTGATGTCGAGATCGATGCCGTGAAGCACCGGGACACCGTCGAAGGAGACCTTGAGGTTGCGCAGTTCTACCAGATTGGGTTGCATCGGATCGATCTCCCTTCAAATGACGGCGCTGGTATCGAAGTCCGGGCGGGAGGACGCCGGGACGGCCGTGTCTGCAAAGAGTGCCCCGGCAGCTTCGCGCTGCCGGGGCAATGTCCGGGGTCAGATGAACCAGTTGTTGGCGCGGAAATCCATGGCGAAGGCAGGGGCGGCCTTCCACTTCAGCGACGACTTCATGCCGGTGAAGACCGCATTCTGATGGAGAACCTGATAGGCCGGATCTTCGCGCTCGCAAATCTCGAGCATGCGGGCAAAGGCCTTCTTGCGCGCGGCGCGGTCCGTCGATGTCTCGAGAACGGCCGACATCTGGTTGGCCTCGGCGTTCTTCCAGTCCTTCTGCTGCTGGACGTCGCTATTCGGTCCGAACTGGCTGACAATGCAGGAGACCGGGTCGTTGAAGGCAGGGGATGCGGACCAGTCGCGCACGCCCTTCATGCTGCCGGCATCCTGGATCTGAGCCCAGTTTTCCTTCATCTGGATCTCGACATTGATGCCGGCCTGCTTCCACATCTCCACCATGATCTGACCGTTCGACGTCTGGTTGGTGTAGTAATTGTTGAGCAGGCGGAAGGGGATGGCGTCGCCCTTGTAGTTCGCCTGCTTCAGGAGGTCCTTGGCCAGCGTCGGGTTGTATCCCGGTACCTTCCATCCTTCGATGAACATGTCGCCATAGGAGGAGAACTGCAGACCTGCCGGAATGACGGTCTTGCCGGCCCACAGGGCATCGACGATGGCCTGGCGATCGATCGCGTGGGTCATGGCGCGACGGACCAGCGGATTGGCAAGTACCGGGTTTTGCGTGCTGAACACCGAAATCCGGTGGTTGAAGATGGTCGAGCCCTGGACCTCGAGGCCCGGAGTGGCCTGGACCGCAGCGATCTGGTCCGGCGGCAGGTCGCAGGCAAAATCATATTGCCCGGACAGCAGGCCGTTCACCCGCGACGACACTTCAGGGACCTCGACGAAGCGGATCTGTTCCAGGGGAGGGCGGCCGCCCCAGTACTGGTCGAAGGCCAGAAGCGTCAGGGATACGTCCGGCTTGTATTCGCCGACCATGTAGGCGCCCGTCGTGATCGGCTTGCGCGCCCAATCGACGTAGGTCGGTGCCTCCTCCCAGGCGCGGCGGTTGGCGATCTGGCTGCCGAAGGCATAGAGCCGTCCTTCAAGCGTGACGTCCGGCGTCACGTTGTGGAAGCGAACCGTGTACTTGTCGACAGCCTCGACGCCGGCCAGCGCCGGCCAAAGGCGGCGGCCGTAGCCGGGCAGGGGGGCTGGGAGTTCCTTGGCCGTCGTCGGCTTATGGTCGGCTTCGAAGATGGTCGTGCCGCCGGCCGGCTGGCTGTTGCCGAAGACGCGCTGCGGCGAGAAGCTGAACACGACGTCGTCGGCCGTCAGCTCGTCGCCATTGTGGAATTTCACGCCCTGGCGGAGCTTCAGTTCGAGCGTCTTTTCATCGATGCGCTTCCACTCGGTGGCAAGCCCCGGAACGGGGCCCTGGTTGCCCATCCAGTTGCGGACGATCAGGCCTTCCCAAAGATTGGGGAAGAAGATGCGTTCGCCGACATTCGACTGCTCGTACCAGATATCGAGGGTGTTGTTGATGGTGATCTTCTGGACTGCGACCGTGATGGACGGGCGCTTGCCCTGGCCCATGGATAGTTTCGGCAGCATGAGACTGCCGGCAGTGCCCCCCAAAAGACCCAGAGCGGCACGTCGGTTGAGTGAAATCATGGTAATCTCCCTGGGAGCGGCATCGGCATCAGCTCAGGGCAGCGGTATCGACCCGCCGGATGTCATGTCGTTGAAATTGAGGTGAATTTTTGGTGACACACGTGCATCGGGCGACGGTTTGCTCAACCCCTGCCAGCCAAATCGAGGGCAGATTTTGCGATTTCGGACAATTGCCTGACACAGAAAAAGCACTTGGGTCCAAACTGATGATGTCGCAGTATGGTGGAGGGCTGGCGGGGGAAATGCCGGAGGTTTCCGGTGCCGGATGCGGGCTGCGGCTTGCCGGGTCGTTGTCGGTCGACAAGCCAATGCCCGCCGACATCGTCATGCGGGCATTGGTCCCCTGGGAGGTGTTTCGTCGGCTATAGGTTGCCGAGAAGGTCGTTGACGCGCGCCTCCATGTCCTTCAGCGCGGCACCCACATCCTTCTGGCCGGTAACCGCCGAGCTCATCTCCTGGCCGATGATATCCTGGATGGCGAACTGCCGTTGGACTGCGGAGGGAAGCGGCGTGCCGAGAGTCGCTATCGACGAGATCGTGTCGCGATGCGGCAGGGCCATGAATTCCTTGGACGTCAGCACCGCTTTGATCGCCGGCAGATGGCCGGTGCGCGACCAGTCGAAATCGTTGTCGTGGAAGAATTTCAGGAATTTGCCGATCGCTGCGGTTTGCTCCGGAGAGCGATCCTTCTGGGAGACCGCCCAGCTATGGCCGTCGGCATACTGCGCCTTCTTGCCCGGGAAGAGCTGCGGGTAGGGATAGACGGCATAGCCGCCCGAATTGAGCGCGGTGCCGGGCTTCTCCGACGACGCGGTGTAGTCGCCGATCATCCACGTGCCGTTCAGGTGAACGCCGCCTTCGCCGGCCAGAAACGCATTGATGCTGGCGGAGTAGTCGAGATCCTTCGTCGTATCGCCGTTGTCGAATATGGCCTTGTACATTTCGACGACTTTGCGGGCTTCCGGCGTATCCAGTTTCACGTGCTTCGGATCGGCAAAGAAATCGGAATTCTGCTGAAACAGGTAGGTGTAGAGATTGCGGGTGTAGAGCGCGACCTCGTTGGCGAGGTTCTGGACGAAATAGGGCTTGCCGGTCTTTTCCCGGAACTGCTTGGCTTGCGCCAGAAGCTCTTCGGGACTGGTCGGCAGTATCGGCGTGCCGTCGGCCTTGACGAGACCGGCCTTCTTGAAGAGACCCATGTTGATATGGAAGAGCATGGTCCAGTTGTCGATCGGCAGACCGTAGATCTTGCCTTCCTTGGTGACGCCGCTGAGGCTTGCGTCGGTGAAATCGGTGGAGGCGACGCCAACCGATTTCAAAACGTCGTCGAGAGGCATCAACAGGCCTCTCGAGGCATAGTCACCCAGCACCGACTGGTGGATCGTGACGATATCGGGCGGGTCGCCGGCGGCGAACTGCGCCGTCAGCTGGTCGTAGCCCGGCCATTCGACGGTCGTCACGCTCACATGCACATCGGGGTTGTCGGCGTTGAACTTGTTGATCAGCGACGTCATGATGCCGCATTCGCCGACGGCCTTGGACACATCCGTATTGGTGCCGAAGTCGGCATCGCAGGCGCCGAAGAAACGCTGCACCGACAGTTCGGTCGCCGCGAAGGCCGGGCTTGCGCCGGCAAGGGCCACGACGGACGCCGCCGCCAGCAGATATTTCCTGAAAATATGCGTCATATCATTTCCTCCTCATGGGGTCCGTGACCCCTGCTGGCCCCTCCCAGGGCATTGTTTAGACGTATCAGGCGCGTGGCATGTCAGCGGACGGCGTTACCTGAAACCGCCGTCACGATGTATTTCTGGAAGAACAGGTAGAGAATAAGGATCGGCGCGCCGGCAAAGACTGCCTGCGCCATGAGGAAGCCCAGGCCCTCCGACTGGGCGAAATTGCTTTGCGTCGAGGCCATGCCGACCGTCAGCGTGAACATGTCCTTGCGCGTGCCCGAAATCAGTGGCCAGAAATAATCGTTCCAAGAGTTCAGGAAGGTGAAGATGCCAAGCGTCGCCTGTGCCGGTATCGTCAGCGGCAGCAGCACTTTCCAGAAGATCTTGAAGCGGCTGGCATTGTCGAGCAGGGCGGCCTCGTCGAGCTCCTTCGGGATGGCCCGGAAATATTGGGTCATCAGGAACACGCCGAAGGGTGCCGAGAGACCCGGGAGGATCAGCCCCTGATAGGTATTGTGAAACTTCAGCCAGCTGAAAATCTGGTGGCGGGCGATCAGCACGGCCTGCTCGGGGACGGCGAGACCCAAAAGCACGATGATGAACAGCGCGTTGCGATAGGGGAAGTTCAACCGCGCGAAGCCGTAGCCGGCGAGCGATGCCAGGATCAGCGTCATGATCGTCATCGTGCCCGAGACAATCAGGCTGTTGAGGATCCAGCGGAAGACCGAAGACGTGCCGAGGATGTCGATATAGTTCCTGATCGTGTAGGGGGCGCGGAAGACGGCATTCATATCCGTCATCAGCTCCTTGTTCTCTTTCAGCGACAGCGCGATCACCCAGAGCACAGGCGCCATCATGACGATGGCAACGGCAATGACCAGCGCCAGGATGATGCGATCGCCGATCGAGCTGCCGATCCTGTTGGTCGTCGGGCTGATGCTCATCCTTCTTCTCCCTGCCTGCGTGAGAAGAGGTATTGCGCCATCGCCGCGATCAGGATCAGCACGAAGAGCACCTCCGATGCCGCCGCGCCGACGCCGAGGTCCCACTTGGTGAAGGCTGTCTCGTAGATGTAGTAGACAATCGGCTTGGACGCGTTGTTGGGGCCGCCCTGGGTCAGCAGCTTGGCCTGGCCGAACAGCTGGAACTGCAGCACGATCTGAATGATGACGACGAGCACGAAGGTGCGTCGGATCGACGGCAGGGTGATGTACCAGAGGACGCGCCAGCGGCTGGCATTGTCGAGTGCTGCGGCCTCGTAGATATCGCCCGGGATCTGCTGCAACGCCGACAGAAAGAGCATCATCGGCAGGCCGATGCACCACCAGATGGTGGCGATGGCAATGGCGATCATTGCAAGGTCAGGGTTCGACAGAAAAGCCGGTGCCGTCGCGCCGAACCAGCCGTAGATCGTCGTCAGCAATCCGAAATTCGGCACGAAGACGATCCGCCAGATCAGCGTCACGATGGTCACCGACAGCACCGACGAGGAGAAGTAGACGGCGCGCAGGATGGTAGCGGTGCGGGTCTTGCGGTTCAGCCCCAGGGCCAGCAGCAGGCCCATGACGGCCAGAAGCGGAACGGTGAGGAAGACGAAATAGAAGGTATTGCCGACCGATTGTAAAAAGATCTTGTCGTTGTAGAGCCTCAGATAATTGCCCCAGCCGACGAATTTTCCAACGCCGAACGTGTCGGCCTTGTGGACACTCAGCCACATGCCCCAGAACAGCGGCACGACCAGCAGCGCCACGAAGAAGAACAGGAAGGGCACGACGAAGAGCGCATTGCGCCAAAGCGGAGCGTTGACGTCCTGGCGCTTGCGCGTTGCAACGGCCGTTGGCGCTGGACGGGCGTGGGAGAGGGTCGCCTCAGCCATGACCGGTCTCCTCGCAGTGCCAGGCGCGGCCATCCGCATCGAAGAGATGGGCCCTGGTGCCGTCGAGCGTCAGGGAAACGGTGTCGCCGACAGCCACCCGGCTGTTGCCGATGTCCTCCGCGACGATGATGCTGTCGTCACGCAGCCGCACATAGAGCAGCGTGCGGTCGCCCAGCCGCTCCAGGACATCGACCTTGCCCGACATTGCCGCCGCTGCCGAGCCCGCGAGCTTGACCGCCTCGGCGCGGATGCCGAGCGTATAGTCGCCGCCGCCGGTCATGCCCGAGGGACGGATGGACGTTAGCACCGTGCTGCCATCGGCAAGGCTCGCCTGCAGAAAGCCGTCGCGCTCCGACAGTTTGGCGGCCAGGAAATTCATCGTCGGCGACCCGACGAAGGCGGCCACGAAACGGCTCGCGGGCCGGGAATAGATATCCATCGGCGTGCCGATCTGTTCGATCCGGCGATTGTTCATCACCACGATGCGGTCGGCCAGCGTCATGGCTTCGATCTGGTCGTGGGTGACGAAGATCATGGTCGATTGCACGCGGTTTCGCAGCTGCGCCAGTTCGAGCCGGGTGCGCACGCGCAGCGCGGCATCGAGGTTGGATAAGGGTTCGTCGAAGAGAAAGGCCTTCGGCTCCTTGACGATGGCGCGGCCGATCGCGACGCGCTGGCGCTGGCCGCCCGAGAGCTGGCCGGGCTTTCGGTCCAGCAGGTGGCCGATTTCCAGCATGCGCGCGGCTTCCGCCACGCGCGCATCGATCACCTCGGTCGGAACACGGATGTTGCGCAGCCCGAACGCCATGTTGTCGGCAACTGTCATGTGCGGATAGAGCGCATAGCTCTGGAAGACCATGGCGATGTCGCGCTGGCCGGGCGGCAGCGTATCGATCCGCTCGCCGTTGATCGAGATCGTTCCCTCGTCGACGGTTTCCAGACCGGCGATCATGCGCAGCAACGTCGATTTTCCACAGCCGGAGGGGCCGAGGAAAACCATGAACTCGTTCGCCTTGATGGAGAGCGACAGGTTATCCAGAACGGTCAGGGCTCCGAACCGCTTGCTGACGTTGAGGATTTCGATCTCGGCCGTCATGTCGGCGCCACTCCGCGCGATCGCAGGTCGGCCATCCGGGTCTCGCCGGACGGGGCCCCGACTTCAAGGACAGCAAGGCGCGGATCCTCGCCAGGACCGCACCCGGCCGATGACCGTCCCAAGCCAGAAGGTAATGCGTCCATCTTCTCCTCCCAGAGACATCAGGCATCGCTGCCCAGACGGTATGACAAACGAGAACGAAGTCAACAGATAGGCGATATGTATCGCCTATCGTGATATAAATAATTCAGGCCTGCAGCCGCAGCATGCGATAGGAAAGCGGGGCGATCGACGCCTTGAGCGTTCCGTCGACGACCGTCGCGCCGTCTGCTTTTCGCGGCAAGACGTTGTCAGGCTTGCTAGCCGTGTTGGTAATGGCGAGATCGGGGTTGGCAAGCTCCTGGTCGTCGATGACGGTGAGCGTCCCGAATTCCAGCAGGGCGACGCCGAGATCCAGGGCGTCTTGCTGATGCCGGTTGACGATGAAGAAAGTGATCGTCCGGGCATCGGCGTCGTGCACGGCCGAGATATCGAGATAGGGAATGTCGCCAAGGCCATCGGCTGCATAGGTCGGGCTATCGACGATCAGTTTCAGCGCCGTGCCGCGGCCAAAGACCGATGCGAAGTAATAGGGATAGTAGATCGTCTGGCGCCAGGCCGGCCCGCCCGGCACGGTCATGATCGGTGCGATGACGTTCACCAGCTGCGCCAGGCAGGCGATCTTGACGACGTCGGCGCGGTTGATGAAGGTGTTGAGGATGCAGCCGACCTGCAGCACATCTTCGAAATTATAATCGTCTTCAAGAAGTGCCGGCGCATGGGGCCAGCCGCTGGCGCCCTCCAGGATCGCCTTGTCGCGCTCCTTCGAGTGGTACCAGACATTCCATTCGTCGAAGGAGATGTAGACATCCTTGGTCGAGCGCTTCTTGGCCTTGATAAATTCGATGACGCCAGCGACCGTGCCGATGTAATTGTCGAGCTCGACGCTTTTCGCCAGGAAATTGGCCGTGTTTTTCGCGCGATTCTCGAAATACATATGCAGGGAGATGTAATCGACCTCGTTATAGGTGTGGTCGAGGACTGTCGCTTCCCACTGCGGATAGGTCGGCATATGGGCGTTGGAGGAGCCGCACACGACCAGTTCCAGCGAGCTGTCGAACGCCCGCATCGCCTTGGCGGTCTCGTGCGCCAATCGTCCGTATTCGTCGGCCGACTTGTGCCCGATCTGCCAGGGACCGTCCATCTCGTTGCCGAGGCACCAGAGCTTGACGTCGAAGGGTTCGGCCCGTCCGTTGGCGCGCCGCTTGTCGCTCCACTCGCTGCCGCCGGGATGATTGACGTATTCGAGGAAATTGCGCGCTTCGTCGAGGCCGCGCGAGCCGAGGTTGACGGCGAGCATCATCTCGGTGTTGGCGGACTTGCACCAGTCGGCGAATTCGTGAATGCCGACCTGGTTGCTCTCGGATGTGTGCCAGGCGAGATCGAGGCGGGTCGGGCGGCTCTCGCGCGGGCCGATGCCGTCTTCCCAGTTATAGGCCGAAACGAAATTACCGCCGGGATAGCGCACGACGGGGACGTTGAGCTCCTTGACGAGGTCGATGACGTCCTGGCGCATGCCGTTTTCATCGGCGGTCGGATGGCCGGGTTCGTAGATGCCGGTGTAGACAGCGCGGCCGAGGTGCTCGATAAACGAGCCGTAGAGGCGCGGATCGATTTCGGAGATCGTATAGCGACTATGCGCGGTGACCGCAGCTTTCATGACATCCTCCACTATATCTTATTTCGTGATTTGTATCACGATTTAGGGATAATAAAGCGGATGCCCCTGATGGGGTCAAGCGGAATTTTATGAAGGTTTTGGTTCGCGGCGGGTCTTCAGCCGCAGCAGGATGTCCTGGTCGTAGTTACCGAACCCCCGGCCGAAGATGTTGATGCCACCGGGATGCGCGGCATCGTCCCGCACCCCGATGCGCAGGCGGATGGAGTGATGCTCCCCGAGTTTCAGGTCGGCCAACGAGATATCCGAGATGCGCAGGCCGTCGACGAAGGAGCCGTCATCGGTGATCCGGAAATTCTTCAGCTTTCCGTATTGGGAGCCTTTCAGCTTCCACCAATCGGGCGTGAAAACGCCGCGTTTGTCGCCGAAATCGCCGGGAGAGGTCCAGGTGCCGACATCGACGCCATTGACCGACAGGGTGATATCGGAAGGCCAGTCGGCGCTGGTGCCCGGCACCTCCGAGCTCAGTTCCATGACGAATTCGATCTCGCGCACGGTGGTATTGGTCAGGCGGGCATTGTTCGGAAACTGGTATTCTACATGGCCGCGCGTGAACCAGATGAGGGCGGTTTTCATGCGGTCCGGGTCGAGAAAGGTGCTGGGAACATCGAGCAGGCCGATGATGCCGTCGACGGAACAGAGGCCGCAGGGGGCGGTGACCTCGAAGCTGGTATAGAGCCCGAGCGGCATCGAGACTTCGACCGCGTCCGCTTCGGTTTCCTTGATATCGTTCTTGAACACGACAAGAACCTCGTCATAGACGCTGTAGCAGACCTTCTGGTTGCCTTTCCGGGCCTTGTGCGTCTCGGTCCGGATCAGCCCGGCCTCCTCCAGCATCTGGACATTGGTCGACACGCTGGACTGCGGCAATCCCAGCATTTCGGCCAGTTCGTTGACGTTGAGGGGCCCCTTTGCGTGCAGCAATTTCAGGATCGACACCCGTGCGGGCGAGGCTAGGCCCTTCAGCACCGGCATGTCTGCTTCGGGGTCGACGACGAGGAAGTTGCGGCTCATGAACGTGCGATCAGCCTTCGGGGATGGATGATCTTCTATATCGGGAATTTTGATTTATTCAATCGCGTATCAACGGGAAGTTTAACGGCAGCGGTCGTCCTGCTCTCCGGCTTGGTGTTGCGACAGCGATCCGAACAAAACTTCACGTCGCTCCAGTTGGCGGCCCATTTTTTTCGCCAGGCAAAGGGTAGCCCGCAGGCGGCGCAGATCTTTGTCGGCAGGTCGGCCTTCTTTCTCATTTTCGGCATGGCGGCTGTCTCTTCGCGTCGCGGGGCATCAGACTTTTTCACCGGCGTCGAGTTTTTGCAGAAAAGCCGCTGCGCTGTCCCGGTACGCCCGCCGCTTGCCATCCTCCATCCGGTTCCACGACGCGTAGATCTGCGCCAGCCGGTGATTTTTCGACAGGACGGACGTGTTGCGATCGAGAAAATCCCAATAGAGCGCGTTCAATGGGCAGGCATCGCTGCCGACCTTTTTCGACACGTCGTATCGGCAATCGCGGCAATAATCCGACATGCGGTCGACATAGGCGCCGCTGGCGGCATAGGGCTTGGATGCCATGAAGCCGCCATCGGCAAACTGGCTCATGCCGATCACGTTGGGAAGTTCCACCCACTCGTAAGCGTCGGCATAGACCGAAAGGTACCATTCATGAACGGCGTAGGGGTCCAGGGCAGCCAGCATCGAGAAATTCCCGACCACCATGAGGCGGTGGATATGATGGGCGTAGGCATGGGTGATCGTCTGCGTGATGGCGGTCGAGAGGCAGGCCATCTCGGTGTCGCCGCTCCAGAAGAAGTCCGGCAATGGCCGCTTCGCATCGAAGACGTTGCTGTTTTCGTAGCCGGGCATTTTCAGCCAGTAGATGCCCCTGATATATTCGCGCCAGCCGATGATCTGGCGGATGAAGCCTTCAACCGCATTCAGCGGTGCCGACCCCTCGAGATAGGCCCGTTCCGCCGCCCGACAGACGGAGAGCGGATCGAGCAGGCCGATGTTGATGTAGAACGACAGCAGCGCGTGATTGAGGAACGGTTCGTCCCTCAGCATCGCGTCCTGGGTCTCGCCGAAGTTGGGTAGAAAGTCCCTCATGAAAATCTGCGAGGCAGTCTCCGCATCCGTGCTGGTGACCGCGAAGCCGAAATTCCTGGTCGAGCCCATGTTGCCGGCGAACCTGTTCTCCACGAGAGCGAGGACCTCGGCGGTCATTGCATCCGGCGGGAAGACCGGGTGCCTGGCGCGAAACAGATCCGGCTTGGCAGGTTTCCTGTTTTCGGCGTCGAAATTCCATCGACCGCCTTCCGGCTGATCGCCCCGCATCAGCAGGCCGGTCCTGCGGCGCATGTCGCGATAGAAATATTCCATCGTCAGCGAGCGGCGACCCGCCGCCCATGCGCGGAACTCGGCTTGGGAACAGAGGAACCGGGTGTCGGTGCGGATGTCGACAGGGATATCGAGGGACGCCTTCCAGCCTTCCTGCGCTTGCAGGACCCTCCACTCCGAAGCCTCGGTAACAACAACCCGCTGCGGCGCGACGGCTGCGACCGCCAGAGTGAGCTCGCCGGTGAAGGTGCCGGTATTCTGCGCGTCGTCCAGTCGCGTATATCTGATCTCGAAACCTTTGGCGTGCAGTTCCTCGGCAAAATGCCGCATCGCCGAGAAGATCAGCGCGATCTTCAGCTTGTGGTGCGGCACGTAACTGGCCTCCTCCATGACCTCGCACATCAGGATCACGTCGTGCTGCGGATCGGCACCGTCGAGACTGGAGAGGGAGTGGGACAGCTGGTCGCCGAGAACAAGGATGAGGTGACGCACGGGCTTCATCGCAGCGGCTTTCAGGTGAGGGGCATCGTCTTGTCTGGTCCCTTACGCAGTCCGCGTGCGACCGGATCGTCCGGCACCCACGGGATCGATGCGATGGGGCGATCTCGGTTACGTCGCAGTGCCGGTCCTGCGAGGTTGAATTGGAGAGGGTTCGTCATATCTTGTTACCGGGATGGAATGACGGGCGTCGATGTGTGCCGGTCGGCGAGAGGCAAGGGAGGTTCTTTTGAACAAGCTGGATGGCACTGTGTGCCTCGTGACAGGAGCCGGCCGTGGAATCGGTCGGGAGGCGGCCCGTTTTCTGGCGAGGGCCGGCGCGGCAGTCGCTGTCGTGGCAAGGACGGGTAGCGAAATTGCCGAGACGGAGAGGCTGATCCGAGCGGAGGGCGGCTCTGCCCTGGCCGTGCCTGTCGATCTCGTCGATCGTCACGCCGTGGAGGATGTCGTCGCTGTTATCGCAGACAAGCTCGGTCCCGTCGACCTGCTGGTCAACAACCACGGTTCCTTCCGCGCGTTCGGACCGATCTGGGAATGCGATCCCGATGTCTGGTGGCAGGACGTGGAGATCAACCTGCGCGGCAGCTTTCACACGGCACGGGTCCTTGCGCCTGCGATGCTTGCACGCGGCAAGGGGCGCATCGTCAATTTTGTCGGAGGCGGGACGGGCAACAGCTTTCCGAACGGGTCCGGCTATGCCTCGAGCAAGGCCGCGATCATGCGCTTTACCGAATGCCTCAACGACACCACCCGGGAGGGAGGCGTTCTTGCCTTTGCGGTGGACCCGGGACTGGTTCGCACGACGATGACGGAGATGCAGCTCCTGTCGGATGATGGCAAAAAGCACCTGCCGGCGATCAAGCAACTGTTTGCCGACGGTATCGACCTTCCGCCCGCTTGTGCCGCAGCCCTGATCGTCGATATCGCCGCCGGCCGCTTCGACCCACTTGCCGGCCGGTTGCTGCGAGGCGCCGACGACCGCGACCTCCTCGAAAAGGAAATGCGCGATCTGGTTGCCGCCGATGGCAGAGCCTTGCGTTTCACCAGGCTGTCGGGCACGGACGAGGCGTGATCGCGACCGTCCGACGACAGTGCGGATGAGTATTGAGACAAGCCATTGCAATCATGGCGAGGTTGTAAATGTTGGGTGATTTTGCCAGTTTGAGCTTTTGAGTACGCATCGGCCGTCTCGAATGCACCGCGAACGGGCAAATTCTGGAGTTCAAATGACCACGACAGCCGCTGCTCTGAAACCACTCCTCTGGGAGCCGAAAAACCTGGTGCGCGCAATCGAGGCCGCCGGGGTCACCTTGTGGTCGTGGAATGTCGACACGGATGCATTGGCGATGGACGATAATGCCTATGACCTCTGGGGCATCCCACGCGGCATAGATATCAACTTCGAACATCTCTCCGCCCATATCCACCCGGCCGATCGCGACCGTGTCCGGGCTGCCTTCACGGCGACCAGAGCGATCGTCGGCGCTTATGAGATCGATTTTCGTGTCTTGGTCGGCGATGAGCTGAGGTGGATTTCCGCGCGGGGGCAGGGTGACGACGCGGGCATGGTCCAGCGGATCATGTTCGGCATTTTCATCGATGTCACGGGCCGCAAGCAGGCGGAAGAAGGCCGCGAACTGCTAGCCGGCGAAATGAGCCATCGCGTCAAGAATCTTCTGGCGATTGCGGCCGGACTGACGGCCATTACCTCCCGCTCGACCAAGACCACGAACGACATGGCCCGCGAACTGACCCTGCGGCTGACGGCACTCGGCCGCGCACACGACCTGGTCCGTCCGGTGCCTGGCCAGACGAAGGACGCTTCGGCCCTTCTCGGCGATCTGTTGACCGTTCTCCTGGCACCCTATGACGATCTCGGCGCCTTCAGCGGTCGGATCCGTGTCTCGGTGCCGCGCATGAGCGTTGGAGAGTCGGCGACGACCATCCTGGCGCTGATCGTCCATGAGCTTGCCACCAACTCCTTGAAATACGGCGCGCTTTCCGTGGATACCGGGACGCTCGACGTGTCGTGCTCGGGCCATGACGAAGCCGTCACCATCGTCTGGACGGAGCAGGGCGGACCCAAGGTTCAGGCCCCGACAGGTGTCGGAGGCTTCGGGAGCAAGCTCGTCGAGCGAAGCGTCACCGGCCATCTTCACGGCTCCATCAAATACGACTGGTCCGAAGGCGGCGTTGCAGTGACATTGCGGGTCAATCCGTCGCGCCTTGCGATGTAGGCGCGACATTCTCTCTCCGGCTTGAAGTCGGGGCGGTTAGCGCGAATCCGCGATCCATGTGCCGGACAGGACCGCCTTTGCCCAGGCGACCGCAGGGCCGTAGTCTGCAACGCGCGTGGTATCGACATCGTAGATCGGCCCGACCCCGCTGGGCTCGGCGCGTTTGGCAAGTTCGATGAGTTCCGGAATGTAGGACGCCCCGGGGTGGCCGGGAAGACGCGTTTCCAGCCGGGCCGCGTATCGCTCGGCCAGGATTTCGCCGGGGGCGTGGCACCAGATTTCGGCGATGTCTGTCGCCCCTGACATGGCGATGTGCTCCTGCAGGAGCTCGAGCGGCTGGAAACCGAACCACGCATCGACGATGAAGGTCGAACCGTCCGGCGCATCGCGGATGACCGACCATATTGCCTTGTAGCTCGCCTTGCCGAGCGTCCGGTTGAACAGGCGGTCGACGTCTTCGATATGTTCGAGAAATGGGTTCTTGATCGTATCGAGGGCGAGGATCGGCCAACCCGTCGCCTGGGAAACGGCACGGGAGAGGCGGCTCTTGCCCGATGCGGGGATACCGTTGACCATCAGCACGCGCTTGCCGCTGGCCTGGCGCGAAGGCCAGCCCTGCCTTTGCCGGGCGAGTTCGTGGGCGGCAAGTCCCGCGCCGACGATCCCGGCGTCGTCGCCGAGCGCTGCAGCCAGCACCGGCGAGCAGTTCCAGCCGGATGCTGCGGGAAGGAAGCTGAGGGCATCGACCGCCGCCTGTCCCATGCCGCCACCCAGCAACATCATGCCCGGATCGAAGGCCGCAGACAGTGTTGCGAGCGCAGCGCGCAGCGGTCCCACCCAGTTGCGGATGACGCTGAGGGCGCGCTCGTCGCCATGCCTTGCCTTCTCGACAATATCCTCGAACCGCGTGCCGGCGGGATAGCCGGCCTCGTCGAGGTGGCGGCCGAGCGCGGTGCCCGACGATTCGGTTTCGACGCATCCGACCTGCCCGCAGATGCATTGTCGGCCGCTGTGATTGACGACGAGATGGCCGAGCTGTCCGGCACTCTGCTTGCCGTTGACGATGCGTCCGTTCTCCATCGCGGCGCCGCCGATGCCGGTGCCGATAGTGAGCATCACGGCGCTGCGGGCGCCGCGCGCCGCGCCGATGCCGGTCTCGCCGACCAGCGCCATGCTGCAATCATTGGCAAGGGCGACCGGCTTGCCGAACGTATCTTCGATCAATGCCTTGAAGTCGCAGCGGGACAGATCGAGATAGCCGCCGGAAAGCACTGCGCCAGCATGGGCATCGACCCGACCGGGAACGCCGATGCCGATGGCTGCAACTTCCGGGCCATCGATCTCGCGGATGAGGCCGGAGATGATGCCGATGGCCGTCTCACGGTCCCGGCTGCCGGGAACGATCTTCTTGCTCAGGATCTCCCCGGCCGCAGAGATGCGTGCGGCACGGATGTTCGTGCCGCCGATGTCGAGGCCGATTGCACAATGCTGCGTTTCCATACCTTTGACGGACCTATGCTGCCTTGCTGGCGCGAGCGCCATAGTAGCGCGCGATGATCGCCTGGATATCCTTCAATCTCGGAACCGCGATTGTCGAGAGCTTCTGCTCCGAGACCTGCCGATCCATCGAAATGCAATCCTTCCACAGCGAACGGCCTGCGATGACGCCCGATGCGCCGTTCTTCATGGCCGCCTCGACCTGGACGAGGAATGTTGCGTGGTCGACGCCGGCCGAAAGCACTGCCCATGGAACGTTGCCGGAAATCCGGGTGATTTCGGCGCAGGCTTCTTCGGAGCCCGGATAGGGAATTTTCAAGACTTTCGATCCCAGTTCAAGGCAGGCGCGCGACCCTTCGAGGATCAGCATCGGCACTTTCGCTTCGTATTCCGCCGGGCTTTCACCCTCGAGCCGATAAGTGAGGAACTCGACGACGAGCAGCAGATCCTCGCGCCCGAAGTCCTCGATGTAGTGCTTCAGTGTCGCAAGGTTCGCGGTATTGGCTTCCGGCACGTCCATGCGCAGGTAGACCATGATCTTGCCGCCGGTGCCGCCGAGCTGGCGCACGCGGCGGGCATCGATGCCTTCCACCATCTTGGAGATGCGATAACCTTCCGGCGTCGTATCCCAGCCGGATGCGTCCAGCCCGATGAGAAGGCCCGTGTCGCGCGGCAGGATACCGTGGTCGACCAGATGCGGCACGGCGCAGATCGGATCCACCAGCACGCAACCGGCATGGGCCGCGAGGTGGCGCGTGATGTCGGCCTTGGTTTCACCGAGGATGTCGTTGCCGATCTTTGCCTGTTCTTCCGGCGTCGAGGCCAGCAGCGATCGCATGCCGCCGCGCTGGTCGCACGCGATCACCATCATTGCGCCGTTGGCTCCGCAGATTTGCTGATACGCACGCTGTTCCGCTGTCGTCATGGCCGTCATCACATCTACTCCCTATCCGCTGAATCATGGGCGGTTGCTGATCAATTGCTCGACGGAGGCGCTGAAAACGGTCACAATTCTGCTTTCCGCCACCGGGTGCGGTTGGCGGTTAGATAGCCTCGGGTATTGGGCATTCGGGCAGGTTGCGGTTTTGCCGCTTTTCAGCGATAACTCCTCCAAGTCCCGTTCATGTAACACGTTTCAGAAAGGAATTGCAAGAGTGCCCCCGCAGCCTTCGCAAGAAACTCCGGCATCGCGCGCCATGCTGCACATGGTTGCAAAGTTGCACTACGAGGCAGAGATGTCGCAGGTCGACATTGCCAAGAAGGTGGGTGTCTCGACGGCAACCGTATCGCGCCTGCTGCAAAAGGCCCGTGCGGTCGGGATTGTCAGGATCGAGGTCCTGGATCTGGCGTCGCCGGATGAAATCCGGCTGGAACTGATCGATGCGCTCAAATTGAAGCGTGCTGCGGTGATCGATACGCCGGCATCGGGGGTGCTGGGCTCTCTGGCCGCCCCCTTGGGAAACCTGCTGAAAGAGGAGGGGCTCGGAACCGGCTCCGTTCTCGGTATCGGCTGGGGGCGGGCGATCCGCGAGGTGCTGATGGTCGGCCTTCCCCGTATTCCGGGCCTGCTGGTCGTGCCGCTGAACGGTGGCATGCAGCAGGCGGCGCAGCATTTCCAGATCAACGAGTTCGTCCGCCAGGCCGCCGAGGATGTCGGCGGCGTGCCGCACTTCCTGCATGCGCCCTACCTCTCGTCGGCCGATTTGCGCGAGGCTTTTCTCAGCGACCCCTCGGTGCGCGAGATTACCGGCCTCTGGGATCGGATGGACTGCTGCATCGTCGGGATCGGGCTTCCCCACGCCATCAATCCGCCGGAGGCAAGTGCTGCGACCTTGAACGAGCAGGCGCTCAGTGCCGTCGGCGACGTCATCCGCCATTACGTCGATATCGATGGGCGGCCGCTCCCATGGGTGGGTGAGGAGCGGATGATCGCCGCGTCGCCGGAGCAGCTCCGTCGCACCGGATTGGCGATCGGCATCGTTGCCACTGTCGAGAAGGCGGCGGGCGTCATCGGTGCTGTTCGCGCCGGCATGATCAACGCGCTGGTCACGGACACGGCGACCGCACAGGCCATCCTGGACACCCTGCGCAGCGAAGCCGACCGCTGAGTTTTCGTCGGCCTATTCGGAAATACTCAAATAGAGGGAAATTCGTTTCAGGAAGAAATTTCACTTGACGAGAGGTAATCTCGGCATGAGGATTGTGCCAGCCGGTTTCCAGGAGGGGACGCCGTCTAGCATAGAACACCAGCTCGTAAGGAGGAGACTATGGAGCGTCGTTCATTCTTCAAGATTGCCGCAGCAGCGACAATCGCCACATCCGCAGCCCTGACCGCAGGTCACGCCGGCGCCGCGGACAAGAAATACACAATCGCACTCGTGCCCGGCCTGACCACGGACGCCTTCTACATCACCATGCGCAAGGGTGCCGAAGCCGCCGCCAAGGCCGTTGGCGCCACGCTGGTGTTCCAGGGTGCTCCCGATTTCAACCCGGTCACACAGGTCCCGGTGCTCGACGCAGTGATCGCCAAGAAGCCTGATGCCATCCTGATCGCCCCGACCGACAAGGACCAGCTGATCCAGCCGCTGAAAAAGGCGAGCGACGCCGGCATTCCCGTCATCACGGTCGATACGTTCATCGGTACCGGCGTGTACCAGACGGGCACCGGCAATGCCGATTTCCCGCTGTCCTACATCGCATCCGACAATGTTCTCGGCGGCGAAATCGCTGCCCGCGCACTTGCGACCGCCGTCGGCGACAAGGGCAAGGTCTATGTCTCCAACGTGAAGCCGGGCGTGTCCACGACCGACCAGCGCGAGCAGGGCTTCAAGAAGGAAATGGCCGCCAACCATCCGAACATCCAGGTGCTCGACACCCAGTTCAACGACAACGATGCCAACAAGGCGGCATCCCAGGTTCAGGCCGTCTTCGCCCGCAATCCTGATCTTGTCGGCGTCTTCGGTGCCAACCTGTTTTCGGCGCTCGGATCGGCAACCGGCGTCAAGCAGGCCGGGAAAACCGGTGCGGTCAAGGTCGTTGCCTTCGACGCTCCGACCAGCATGGTCGACAATCTCAAATCCGGCCTGGTCGATGTCGCCATCGCCCAGCATCCGGCCGAAATCGGCTATTTCGGCGTCATGGCCGCCTATGCGCACCTGACGGGCAACTCCATCCCGACCGCCATCGGCACCGGCTTTACCATCATCAACAAAGCCAACGTCGCCGACCCCAACGTCGCCAAATACATCTACTCGGATTGATCCGGACGCCGCCTGCGGCAGCTGTCAGCAGGCGGCTCCAGCGACCGTTCTGAAACGCATGCAGCCTCCGGCCGCAGGCCCAATCTTGGATGAAACCATGGTAACCACCGTTGAAACCCCGCCGAAGGCGGATCTGCATGTTGCGCCCCAGGCGGACCATGCCGACCAGACGAAGAACCTGATCACGCGGATTGCCCAATTGCGGGCGTGGTTGTTTCTCGCAGCCCTGATCCTCGTGTTCGAGATATGGTCGCGCCTTTCCTTCGGCGGAACCTTCGTTCTTTCCCCCTTTAACTGGCAGTCGATCGCCATCTTCGCCGTTGCACCGCTGCTGCTGGCGATCGGTCAGACCTTCGTCATCATTTCGGGCGGGATTGATCTGTCGATGGGCTTCATCATGGGGCTTGCGGCCGTGGTGGCAGCGCATATGACCAATATTGCCGGCCTTTACATGCCGCTCCCTCTTGCCATGGTGGTCGGCATCCTTGTCGCCATCCTGGTCGCCACCATTCCGGGCATCGTCAATGGGCTGCTGATCTCGCGGCTCAAGGTTCCGCCCTTCATCGGCACGCTCGGCATGTTCGGTGTCGCGCGCGGCGCGGCCTTCCTGCTCGCCGGCGGGACGACCGTTCCGGTCAAGAACGACTATTTCGCCATTCTCGGCAACGGCAACATCTATGGCATTCCCTATCTCGTCATCGTGACGGCGGTGTTCGTGCTGGTCATGCATTATCTTTTGAGCCAGACCCGCTTCGGCCAGCACAATTACGCCATCGGCGCCAACGCGCAGGCGGCGCGCCGGGCGGGGATCGACATCAAGCGTCACCTGATGCGGCTCTATATGCTGTCGGCTGCCTGCGCCGGCCTTGGCGGTGCGCTCTACGCCGCCCGCTTCACGGCAGGTGCTGCCCAGGCGGGCGAACCGCTGCTGCTCGATTGCGTCGCGGCCGTCGTCATCGGCGGCGCCAGCCTGTTCGGCGGTTCCGGATCGATCCTCGGAACGGTCGCCGGTGCGCTCGTCATCGCCGTCATCCAGTACGGCCTCGTCTTCCTCAATGTCGAACCCTTCTGGCAGTTCATCGCCGTCGGTGTCGTCATCATCATTTCTGTTCTCATAGACCAGGCGCAGCGCCGGTTCACCGGAGCAAAGCAAGATGAATAGTCAGACCCCCATCCTCGAAGTCCGCAACCTGTCCCGCAGCTTCGGTGCGGTGAAGGCACTGGAAAACTGCTCGCTGGTCGTCCATCCCGGCGAGGTCGTGGCGCTCGCCGGCGACAACGGTGCCGGCAAGACGACGATGATCAAGACGATCTCCGGTGTCTATCCTCCGACCTCAGGCGAAATCCTCATCGAGGGCCGGCCGGTCACATTCTCGTCGCCACAGGACGCGCGCGAAAAGGGCATCGAGACGATCTACCAGGACCTTGCACTGGCCGACAACCTGACCATCGGCGCCAATATCTTCCTCGGCCGCGAGCCGATGAGGAAGGCTTTCGGCTTCCTGCCGGTGATCGATCGCAAGGCCATGGCCGACGCTGCCCGCACGACGATGGCAACCCTGGACTTCCATGTGAAACGGCTCGATGCGCCCGTCAGCAATTTCTCCGGCGGCCAGCGCCAGGCGGTGGCGATCGGCCGCGCCGTCTACTGGAATGCGCGGATCCTGATCATGGATGAGCCAACGGCAGCGCTGGGGGTTCCCGAGCAGCGCAAGGTGGTGGCGCTCATCAAGTCCCTGAAAGCGCAGGGGAGAGGCGTCGTCTTCATCTCTCACAATCTGCAGGACATTTTTGCGGTTTCGGACCGGATCGTCGTCCTCAGGCGCGGTATCGTCGCTGGAGAGCGAAAGATCGCCGAGACCAACCACGATGAAATCGTCAAGCTGATGATCGGCGGTTAGTCGCCGGCCGGCCGGCTTCACCCATCATTAGCCAAAAGGGGCGGCGGCCAGCTTCTCGAGCAGCCGCCCGTAGACCTGCTGTCCTCTCCGAAACGCGTCGAGGCGGAAGAACTCGTTGGGGGCATGCAGGTTCTCATCGCCATGCGAAAAGCCCAGCATCACGGCGTGAAGTCCGAGAAGGTCGACAAAAGGCAGGAAGGCCGGGATCGAGCCACCGGCCCATATCCGATAGGGTTCCTTGCCGTAGACTTCCTCGAGCACGTCTGCGGCCAGTTCGCTCGCCTTGTGGTTTTCGGGAATGCTGAAGGCCCGCGCCTCGCGTTCCGTGGTGGAAAATGTGACGGATACGCCAGGCGGGCAGTGGGTATCGACGTGACGGCGGATCGCATCCAGCACGGCGTCCGCCGATTGGGCATGGACGATACGGCAGGTGAGCTTGGCGCTTGCCGAAGCGGGCAGGACGGTCTTGGCTCCATCCCCCTGCCATCCCGAGGTCAGTCCATTCACGTCGAGCATCGGCCGCGCGCCGATGCGCTCGAGAACCGAATATCCCGTTTCGCCCTGCGTCGAGGGGGAGCCGGTAGCCGTCAGATATTCCCCCTCGTCATAGGGAAGCTTGGCAATGGCCTCGCGCATCTCCGGCGTCAGCGGCACGACGTCGTTGTAGAAGCCGTCGATGGTCACCAGACCGTCCGGTGATTTCATCGTTGCCAGAATCTGGGCCAGCGCCATGGCCGGGTTCGCAATGCCGCCGCCGTGCAGGCCGGAATGTTGGTCGGCCTTCGGACCGGTGACTGTAATCTCGAAGGCCAGGGTTCCTTTCATGGCCTGCATGATCTGCGGTTGATCGGGCGCCCATTGCAGTCCGTCCGACGAAAACGCCATATCGGCCTTGAGACGGGCCCGGTTCTGCGCGACGAAATCCCGCAGCGATTGGGAGCCGACTTCTTCCTCGCCCTCGAAGAGAAACTTGATGTTGACCGGCAGGCTGCCGTTGGTCTTCAGCATCGCCTCCACCGCCAGGATGGGGGTCAGCATGCCGCCCTTGTCGTCCGATGCGCCGCGTCCCCAGATCCTGCCGTCACGCAGCGCCGGCTCGAAGGGCGGGCTCTGCCAGAGTTCGAGGGGCTCTGCCGGCTGCACATCGAAATGGCCGTATATCAGGACTGTCGGTTTGCCGCTGCCGGCGCCCAGCCATTCGCCGTAGACCACCGGGTGACCTTTTGTGGGCAGGACTTCCGCCCGCTCCACACCCGCGGACAACAGGCGGGAGGCAACCCAGTCGGCCGCACGCCGGATATCGCCGGCATTCTCCGATTTGGCGGAAACCGAGGGAATTCGGACGAATTCCATCAGCTCGTCGATAAAGCGGGGCTGTTCCGCATCCAGATAGGAAGACCAATCCATCTTATTCACTCCGTCCCGAGAGGCTGCCGTCCAAACGGTGGCGCCGCTTGGCCAGGTTCCACTAGCTGCGCATCGCCGTTCCCGTGGGATCGTAGGGCGAATTTGCGACAATCCTTGCCTTGCGTTCCTGCCCGACGATATGGACCACAAGATCGGTGCCGACGGCCGTCGCTGCACGGTCCACCAGCGCAAGGGCGATGCTCTTGCCGAGCGTGTGGGCATAGCCGCCCGAGGTGATATAACCGACCAGGCTGCCATCTTTCCAGACAGGTTCGTAGCCGCTGGCGTCGGCATCCGTTGCCTCGATCTCCAGCGTGACGATCGTCTTCTCGGATCCGCCGGCCGCTCGCTCCGCAAGCGCGGCTTCTCGCCCCTTGAAGTGACCCTTGTCGAACGCGATGAAGCGGTCGAGGCCGGTCATGGCCGGCGTGTAGCCCTGTGTGAACTCGCGCGACCAGATGCCAAAACTCTTTTCCAGGCGCAGGGCGTTGGCCGCGCCATAGCCGATTTCCCGAAGGCCTGCGTCCTTTCCGGCTTCCAGCAGGATGCGCCGGAGCGTTGCATGCTCGAAGGCACGGCAGTTGATCTCGAAGCCGAGCTCTCCGGTAATCGACAGTCTCGCCACGCGGGCGCGTATCAGGCCGATATCGATGGTGCGGCAACCCATGAAGGGGAGCGCTTCCGACGAGATGTCCTGATGGGTCAGCGTCTGCAGGATCTGGCGGGAGGAGGGGCCGGCGATGGCAAAGCCGGTCCAGTCGTCGGAGATGTCCTCGACCCTGACATCCCCAGGCAACTGGGTTTCGAACCAGCGCATGTGCCACTCCCGCAGGTAATAGGAGCCCATGATCCACCAGCTGCCGTCGCCCCAGTTCAGCAACGTCAGATCGCCCTTCAGCTTGCCGCTGTCGGAAAGCATCGGGGCCAGTCTCGCCTGTCCGGGCTTCGGAAGCCTGCAGGCAAAGATCCGATCGAGCCAAGCCTGCGCGCCGCTGCCCGTCACGCGGTAACGCGAAAACGCCGATGTATCGAGCAGGCCCGCCTTTTGGCGAACGGCCATGGCCTCGGCAGCGATGATGGCATCCGCATTGGAACGCTTCAACGTCGGCGTTTCGACGAAGTCGGGCTTAGCGAAATAGAGCGGATATTCGAGGCCCCAGTTGTTGCCCCAGCGTGCGCCCGCAGCCGTCATCGCATCATAGGCCGGCGCGGTCTTGAGCGGCCGGCCGGCCGGCAGCTGCTCGTTCGGATAGCTCATGACGAAACGGCGCGAGTAGAACTGTCCGGTGGTCTGGCGGATATATTCGCGGTTCGAGGCGAACTCCCCGTAGCGGGCGATATCCATCCCGAAAATGTCGGCTTCGGGCTCGCCGTGCACCATCCATTCGGCAAGCGACCTGCCCACGCCGCCGCCCTGCAGGAAGCCGGCCATGACGCCGCAGGCGAGCCAGTAGTTCGGCACGCCGCGCACCGGCCCGACAAGCGGATTGCCGTCCGGCGAGAAGGTGAAGGCGCCATTGACCCATCGCTTGATGCCGGCCGTCTGCAGGCAGGGGAAACGCTCGAAACCGAGGGTCAACTCATTGGCGATCCGATCGGTATCTTCCTGGATGAGCTCGATACCGAAGTTCCAGGGGGCACCTTCCATGTTCCAGTGCCGGTAGTCGGTCTCGTAGATCCCGAGGAGCAGCCCCTTCTGCTCCTGGCGCATATAGGTGAACCCTTCGAGATCGACGATCATCGGCAATTTGTGGTCGAGGGCGGCGATCTCCGGTATCGTCTCTGTGACGAGGTAGTGGTGCTCCATCGGCGTCACCGGCAGGTCGATGCCGGCCATCAGTCCGACCTGCTTGGCCCACAGCCCGCCGGCATTGACCACATGCTCGGCGACGACGGTGCCCTTCTCGGTCACGACGTTCCAGGACTTGTCCGGCCGCTGGATCAATTCCAGCACGCGGTTGTGCTCGATGATTTCAGCGCCGCGCTTTTTTGCGCTGCGTGCATAGGCGTGGACGACGCCCGAGGGGTCGATATGCCCTTCGCGCTCGGCGTACAATCCGCCGAGGATGCCGTCGATGTTGACGATCGGGCAGCGCTTCTTGATTTCCTCCGGTCCCATCAGGTGAACGTCGCTGATCCCCATGGTCTGGAAGACGCGATAGGTCGCCTGCAGCCATTCCCATCGCTCCGGCGCTGCGGCAATGGATATGCCGCCGGTCATGTGCATGCCGATGTTCTGGCCGGATTCCGCCTCGATCTCGGAGAGCAGGTCGATGGTGTAGGATTGCAGCGCGGCGATATTGGGATCGGCATTCAGCGCATGGAAGCCCCCTGCCGCATGCCAGCTCGAACCCGCCGTCAGCACATCCCGCTCGAACAGCGCGATATCCGTCCATCCCAGCTTGGCCAGATGATAGGCGACAGATGCCCCAACGACGCCGCCTCCGATGATCGCGACACGGTAATGGCTTTTCATGGGCGGTGTCCTCTCGGGCTTTGGGCGAACGCAATAGATGCCGCAAGCTGCCTCTTTTGGACACTAATGTCTATAAGTTTTCGAGACCTCCTTCTGACGCCGAGACACGGCCGATGTCAGACAGCGGGATGAAAGCGGCGGGCAAAACGCCGGAACGCGTCCATTTCCGATGCCGCGACGGCCCGGCCGCTGAAGGCGAGCACATAGGATTCGACATGGGTGAAGCGTACCTTCATGCTTTCGGGAACATCCAGCGCATAATGCCCGATCTGCGTGAAATAGAGGACGCGCGCCCGGACCAGAGCCTCTTCTTCCGGATAGCCATGGCGCACGAACATGGTTGCCAGCGCATCGACGCGCTGATGGTCCGCCTGCGCCACCACGGCCTTGACCGTCTTCGATCGCTTGGCCCAGAAACGCACCGCCATGTCGAGCTGGAAGTCGAACAGGCTGGAATCCACCCAACATTCGAACACGTTGAGGATTGCCTGCGTGATCGTATCGGACGGCCGCATTGCCCGCTCGATGATCGGGCCTGTGTTCTTGCGCAGCCAGAGATCGATCATCTCGCCATGCAGGTCCTTGGTGTCCTTGAAAAAGAAATAGAAGCTGGAACGCGAGACGCCGAGCGTCCGCGCGATGATCTGCACCTTGACGCGGTCGATGCCGTCCCGGATCAGCGCCTGGATGGAAAGGTCGAGCCATTCCTCCTTGGTTGTCCTGTTCGTCCGTTCCGGAACCTCGACTTTCGCCGCATCGCCATCAATGTCCATACTCGCCCCGGTCATTCACAAGAGCCCATTATCGGGCAGCTTTGCCTCCGGGTAAAGTTCGCTCAAAACGCCGCGAATCCCAGGATTGCAAGAATAGACATTAGTGTCTATCAATTTGATGAGAAGGGTAGGTCTGGTTGTCAGGTCGGTGGTCGAAGGGAAAAGCGAAATGGCTCTCAATACTGGAAATGACGATCGAAATACGCTGTCAACGGCCGCGCCCTCCAAAGCGGTTACCCGGCGCACCGTCCTTCAAACCTCGCTCGCCGGCGCCGCGTTCATGCTGGCCGGCAGCAAATCCTTTGCGCAGACGGCAACGCCGAAGACCGGTGGCCATCTGAAGCTGGCGCTGAACGGCGGCGCGTCCACCGATGCGCTCGACCCTGCCGGCTATATCAGCGCCCTGCAGTTCGTTCTGGCGCGCACCTGGGGCGACACGCTGGTGGAGACCGATCCGGCGACGGGCAAACCTCTACCGGGCCTCGCCGAATCCTGGGAGACGTCGGATGGCGGAACGACCTGGTCGTTCAAGATCAGGAAGAATGTGCGCTTTCACGATGGATCGACGCTGAAGGTCGAGGATGTCGTCGAGACGCTCCGCCGTCACAGCGACAAGGCGTCGAAGTCCGGCGCGCTCGGCTATCTCACAAGCCTCAAGTCGGTTGCCGCATCGGGCGACAGCGTCGTCGTCACGCTTGCCGAGCAGAATCTCGACCTGCCGCTGATCTTCAGCATCTACAATCTGGTCGTCCAGCCGAACGGCGGCCGGGACAATCCCAATGCCGGCATCGGGACCGGGCCCTATAAGATCGTCCAGAACAGCCCTGGCGTCCGCATCACGCTCGAGAAGAACAAGGATGACTGGCATCCTTCGCGAGGCTTCGTCGACAGCGTCGAAATCGTCTCGATTGCCGACGTTTCGGCGAGAACCGCCGCTCTCGCCTCGGGCCAGGTCCATTTCATCAACGCACTCAACCCCAACACCATCCAGTTGCTGGGGCGGATGAAGAACATCACCATCCACAACACGCCGGGGCGCAGCCACTACACGATGCCCATGCTGGTCGACCAGAAGCCGTTCGACAATCTCGACCTCAGGCTTGCGCTGAAATATGCGACCGATCGCGAACTGCTGCTGAAGCAGGTGCTGGGCGGCTATGGCACGCTCGGCAACGACTTTCCGGTCAACGCGGCTTTCGACATGTTTCCGGGCGACATTCCGCAGCGTCAGTTCGATCCGGAGAAGGCCGCCTTCCATTTCAAGAAATCCGGCTTCGACGGCGCCGTTCCGATCTATGCCGCCGACGTCATGCAGGGCGGCGTCGACATGGCGATCATCCTCAAGGACGGAGCAGCCAAAGCCGGCATCAACGTCCACGTCAGTCGCGTTCCGACAGACGGCTACTGGAGCAGCGTCTGGCGCAACAAGCCTTTCTGCGTGTCCTTCTTCGGGACCCGCGCGACCCAGGACCTGATCTACTCGCTGGAATTCTATTCAAAATCGGCCAGCAACGAATCGAAGTTCGACAACCCCAAGTTCGACGGGCTGCTTCTTGCCGCGCGGGCCGAAAAGGACGATGCGAGGCGCCGCGAAATGTATCACGACATGGCGCTGATCGTCAGGGACGAAGCCGGCTCGATCATCCCGGTCTTCAACAACTATCTGAACGCGTCCAGCCCGAGCCTGAAGGGCTTCGTGCCCGACGTCGGCAACGATCTCAGCAACGGCTACATCGCATCCCGCGTCTGGCTGGAGACCTGATGGGAGTGCACGACGCTGGTCTTCGGGACTTTCGCGACAGTGATCAGGACGTTTGGGGCAGGCAGGGTCGATAGGCAGACAGAATGGTGTTGAAATTCCCCTGTCCGCACAACGCCTGGTCCTACGCAAACCGGTTCCGCCAGATGCACCCTTCCTGGACAGTCTATGGGCAACGAGGAAGTCAGGCGTTTTCTGGGTGGGCCGATCCCTCCGGATCGGCGTGAAGCGATCATCCCCAGCTGCTTTGCGGAAGGTGATGCCCATTTGGTGTTGTGGATCGTGGAAACGAAGCCGCCCCTTCATCCCATCGGCATAGCGGTTCAATCATTAGCAAGTCGGCGCCTATGACTTACTCGCTGATGATCAGCCCTTCGCTCCCGATGCCCTTCGTGAGTTCCAGTGCCTGGCGCTCAAACAGACCGCGATAAATCCCGCTCTTGCGCCGGATCAGGCTAGCATGGGTGCCTTCCTCGGCAATATGTCCGTGCTCGAATACCAGCAGCCGATCGAGCGCGCGCACAGTCGACAATCTATGCGCGACGACGAGTGTCGTGCGACCCTCCATCAGCTTTTCCATTGCCTGCTGGATGAGCATCTCCGACTCTGAATCGAGACTTGAGGTAGCCTCGTCGAGGATCAGGATCGGCGCATCGGCCAGGAACGCCCGGGCGATGGCAATGCGTTGCCGTTCGCCCCCGGAAAGTTTGATCCCGCGTTCGCCGACAAGCGTGGCATAACCCTTCGGTAGGGCCTCTATGAAGTCATGGGCGCTGGCAAGCCGTGCAGCCGTTCTGATTTCCGCTTGCGTAGCTGTCGGCCTTGCATAAGCGATATTTTCCGCCAGAGAACGGTGAAACAGGATGGGTTCCTGCTGCACAATGGCGAGCTGGCGGCGTAGAGAGGTCTGCGCCACCTTGGCAATATCCTGCCCATCGATCGAGATCATGCCGCTGTTGATGTCATGCAGGCGCTGGATCATCTTGATGAAGGTCGTCTTTCCCGAACCAGAATGGCCGACGAGGCCCACCCGTTCGCCGGGCTGGATGGTGACCGAGAAATCCTTGTAGAGCGGAGCGTGGTGGTTGCCATAGTGGAAGGTAACCCGATCGAACGTGATCAAGCCAGCCTTCACCTGGAGCGGTGGCGCGCCTGGAACATCTTCCACGCCCAACGGCTGGGCATGGATCGTGACAAGCTCCTCCATGTCGTTGACCGAGCGCTGCAGGTTGCGGATATGCATCCCGATTTCGCGCAGATAGCCCTGGAGAATGAAAAACGCGGTCAGGACGAATGTGATGTCGCCGGCATTCGCCTTTCCGTCGGCCCAGAGCCAAAGGGCAAGGCCCAGAATGCAGCCCCGCAACAGGCTGAGCAGCGCATTCTGCGAGGTGCCGTTCAGGGTGCCCCGCGTCCAGGTCCGCCGTGTTCGATCTTGCCACTTGCGAGTAACGAGGGAGAGACGCTCGTCTTCCCGGCTTTCGGCACCAAAAGCCTTGACCACCGCATTACACGTCACGGCGTCGGCGAGGGCGCCGCCGAGACGCGTATCCCAGCTATTGGCCATGCTGGCCATCGGCGCGACATAGCGCAACGCCATCACTGCGGTGAATACAATAAAGAGGACTGAACCGGCGCCGACCAGCAATCCCATCATCGGCCAATACCACGTCATCAAGATCGTCGAGCCGATGAGCATCACCAGCGACGGGAAGAGCGCTACGAAGACGGTGTCATTGAGGACGTCAAGCGCCCACATGCCGCGCGTCACCTTGCGGACGGTAGAGCCGGCAAAGCTGTTGGCATGCCAATCGCTCGAAAAGCGCTGGATATGGGCGAACGAGTCCGCGGCAATCTCAGACATCGACTTCAGGGTGAAGCCTATGATGGCGGTGAACGTCACGTGCCGTAGAATGACGGCGCCGATCGACAATGCCATCAGCCACCAAAAGGCGTTGATGGCATTGTTCCACGTTGCGAGATCGCTCGCCTGCCCGGAAACCACGGCATCGACCAGACGACCGGAGAACAAAGGTGTCAGCACATCCGCAAGCGTCGAGAGCATGACCGTGGACAACATGAAACACGCGCGGCCCGGCTGATGCTTCCAATGAGCCCAGCAATAACGGAACACGCTGCGAAAAGCCCCGCTGCGGCGGGATTTAGAACCAAGAGCCATTGATGTATCCGGCCTAAGCCGGCTCCTTCACAGGGAATAGGACGCCCGCGCAGAAACGCGCGAAGTGGTTTTGTGAGGATGATCGACGGGAGGGTTGGCGCCAGTCAATCAGGTTCTACCGCGTTGCAAAACGCTGCCGGCTTCAGGCGAACTTCGCGGAAGCTGCTGGGGAGTTGGGAAAATCAGCCATCGAAAACTCCCTAGAACCGTGTTGATGATGACCGATCCTAGATCGATTGGGCGCGCAGGCCAAGTCGACCCCGGCGAGTTTTTTGGCTAATCCTAGAGATGCGGCATAGTTGCAACAGCTCGCAGGCGGCACCTGTTATCAATTCATTCCGGATTTCCACCGCCGGCCGCGCCTGAAAGTCGTATGTGTTTCTCTTTTGCCCGGCGCATGTGGTTTGTGGTGATGTGATAGCTTCTTGTGGCGGGAGTTTTGCAAGGTCGCGTGCGAATGTGTGGCGGCTGGAATGATGAGCTAACGTTGTGTGGCCGTGAAGCTAAAAGAATTGGTCAAGGCCCACAGTAAAAATGTCTATCCTGAAGCGACCCATGTTCGTAGCGGCTTGCCGCCGCCGCGCCGCAAAGACAATTCGCTACCATCGTCTCGAAGCGTTCGATGCGTGCAAGATTACTGTCCACATCGCTTGGAGAACTTCGAGCCGCTGGCCTTCCTCTACCGGTGCAACTTAAAGTGGCAACATCCCACCGCCTGCTGACTGCCTGAATTCGGTTGGCGAGAGGTCTGTTGCTTGTTTAAACTGCGTGGAGAAATGGAAGGCCGAGTTAAAGCCCAACAGCCCCGCGATCTCCTTCACGGATTTATCGGTATTGGAGAGAAAATCCCGGGCCCGCTGGATACGGACTGTGATCTGATACTGTTTCGCCGAGATTCCGGTTTTCTCGCGAAAGAGCCGCCGGAAATACGGATAGCTGACACCCATCTCTATAGCCAGTTCTTCGACCGACTGGCCATCGCCGCACTGCGCGGTTGGGGTGGGACATATCGGAAGTCGCATCGAAAAACTGGGGAGGTTGCTGGACTTGGACTATGTTAAAATCTGCTAAATGAAGTTGCTGGCCAAGTACCCAGCTTCATATCGGCCTGCCTTAGCGGCTTGGCCGAAGGCACTCGGTGTAAACCTCATCTTGCACGAACAAATCATAGGGGCAAACTACAAAGCGGCCGAGGTGTCGGCGGCGATGCCGCCGGTGTTCAGATGAAATCTACGGCCATTCGGCATCATTCTTGCATGAGTCCAAGTCTTCGGGAAAATCGAAAGGGTGCGCCATCATGCAGACTGAGACCATGCGACCGAAAACAGGCGAAGATGTTGCGCTGTCCGTCAGGCAACTGACCGTCAGTCTTCCGAAGAACATGGAGCGCGCCCATGCGGTGAGCGATATTTCCTTTGATCTGAGGTCGGGAGAAATTCTCTGCATCATTGGTGAATCCGGGTCGGGCAAGTCGGTGACGGCCAATGCGATCATGGGCCTGTTGTCACCTGCCATTACAGTCACTCATGGAAGCATCTGGTTCAAAGGGCAGGATCTGATTAAGGCGGATGAAAAGACCTTGCGGGCGCTGCGCGGCCGCGCCGTCTCGATCATCTTTCAGGATCCGCTTTCCGCCCTCAATCCGCTGATGACGATCGGCGATCAGATCGCCGAGGTGATGGAAGCGCACAAGGTGGGGACGCCGGAAAGCCGCGCGGCCAAGGTTGTCGATCTCCTCGATGAGGTCGGTCTTCCCGACCCAGGCCTGCTTCAGCATCAATATCCGTTTCGTCTGTCTGGCGGCCAGCGCCAGCGGGTCATGATCGCGATTGCGCTCGCACTCGATCCCGATGTCCTGATCGCCGACGAGCCGACGACGGCGCTGGATGTCACGACCCAGGCGCAGATTCTCGAATTGATCCGCAAGATCCAGCGCCGAAAGAACATGAGTGTAATGTTCATCACGCATGATTTCGGCGTCGTCGCAGAGATTGCCGATCGGGTGATCGTCATGGAGAAGGGACATCTGGTGGAGCAGGGGCCTGCCGATGTCGTCTTGAAAACGCCCGAGCATCCCTACACAAAACGCCTGATTGCAGCCGTTCCGCGCATGACGGCGGAGGATCGGCAGGGGGCGGAAAATACGCCCGTCGTGTTGGAAGTCTCCCATCTCAGCAAGACCTATTACACTTCCGGCGGATTCTTCTCCAAGGGACGCACTGTGCGGGCCGTCAACGACGTCAGCTTTTCGATCCGCAAGGCGCGAACCCTCGGTATCGTCGGCGAATCCGGTTCCGGAAAGTCCTCGCTCGGCCGGGTTCTGCTGAAACTTATGAATTCGGATAGCGGCCAGATCCTGTTCGACGGTCGCGATATCGCACCGATGTCGAACGACGCATTCCGCTTGCTCCGACCCTATATCCAGATGATCTTCCAGGATCCGTTTGCCTCCCTCAATCCGCGTCATACCATCGGCAGGGTCCTGACCGTTGGGCCCGTGGCGCACGGGATGTCCATCTCGGAGGCTAAGGCCAAGGCGCTCAGGACGTTGAAGCTGGTCGGCTTGGACGAGGGTGCTTATGACAGGTTCCCGCATGAATTTTCCGGCGGCCAGCGTCAGCGGATCGGCATCGCCAGGGCGCTGATGTTCGACCCAGTGCTGCTGGTGGCCGATGAAGCGGTGTCGGCCCTCGACGTGTCGATCCAGGCGCAGATTCTGGAGTTGCTGACGCGGATCCAGCGGGAGACAAAGGTGGCGATGATCTTCATCACCCATGATCTGAGGGTTGCGAGCCTGATCTGCGACGAGGTTGCCGTCATGTACAAGGGTGAAATCGTCGAGTACGGGCCACCCTCGCAGATCTTTCGCGCCCCCAGCCACGATTATACCCGAAAGCTTGTCTCGGCGATCCCCGGTGCCGAGTGGGAGCCGGCTGCCTGAGACGTCCAAAATCTTTCCGATACCACGGAGCCGTCCTGATCATGTCAGGGCGGTTTTTTGTCGTTTTGCCTCGTCCTGATATGGAGCTTCGCCTAATAAATAGGCTTTCAATGTGGCTGAATAAAATATCGGCGAATCCATGAAAAAATAGTTGCAATCATCCACTATCTGGCAAATCATGCTCGTCGTAAGACGACCTGTATTTCTGTCATGCCGAGATTGTAACGGCTGCCCTTCTCAAGAAAGGCAGTATGCTAGCGCTTTGTTTTTTTGAGGTTTTCAGCCGTGTTAGAAAGCAGAAAGACGCCACCCGTTTCACTTGAGGATATCGATCTCGATGTCCTGGAAGACACGCTGAGCTTCTACATCCGCACGGTCAATATCGCGGTCTCCCGCGACCTGGATGAGCGCCTCGAGGGATACGATGTCGCCAAGGGGACCGGAAAGATCACCACATTGCTGATGGTCGACAGCCATCCGGGAATTCGCCCATCCGTGATCGCGCAACTTGTTCTCAAGGATCGCTCCGCCATGGGCCGCCTTGTCGAGCAGATGGAAAGCCAGGGGCTTCTGACCCGCGAGACGTCGGCTGACGACAACCGCGCGCAGGAACTTTACATCACCGAAAGGGGCGCGAAGCTGGCTGTCGAGGTGCGCGCCATCGTTACCCGGCAATCCAGTGACTTTTTCGACTTCGTCCCGGAGGGCGAACGGCAGCAGTTGATGGACATTCTGCGCAGAACCTACCGGCGGATCGCTGGCCTGTCCTGATCGCTTTTTCGGAGGAATACGCCATGACGACAGAGCGGGTAGCGTTGATATCGGGTGCCAATCGCGGCATCGGAGCGGCTGTGGCGATTTTTCTGCATGAGCAGGGATGGCGCCTGTCGCTCGGCATGCGCACGCCGGCACTTCCCTCCTGGGCCGATCCGCAGCGCGTTCATGTTCAGGCCTACGATGCATTTGAGGAGACTGCCGAGCAGACCTGGGTCGATGCCGCCATCGATCGTTTCGGCCGCATCGATGCCATCGTTGCCAATGCCGGGATCATGATTCCGAAGTCGGTCATAGAGGCCGACGAGGCCGATATCGACGCAATGCTTTCGGTCAATGTCAAGGCGCCGCGCCGGCTTGCCCGGGCTGCCTGGCCAGCGCTCGGCGAAAGTGGGCGGGGCAGGGTGATCATTCTCGGTTCCTTGTCCGGCAAGCGCGTGAAGTCGGCCGGTGCCGGTTCGTATTCGATCTCCAAGTTCGCAGCTGTTGCCCTTGCCCACGGCATCCGCCATGCGGGCTTCGATCTCGGCATACGCGCCACCGCCGTCTGCCCGGGTTTCGTTGCGACAGACATGGCGCTCGGTATCAGCGACCGCGCCGCCGAAACGATGACCGATCCGCGCGATCTTGCCCGGATCATCGCCATGCTGCTGGACCTGCCGAACGAGGCCAGCGTCGCCGAATTCAACGTCAATTGCCAGCTCGAGGAATCCTACTGAAATGCCCGGACCCTATGTCGTTCCCGTTCACGGCGATGCCGACCTGCCTTCCGAAGTCGACGTTGTCGTTATCGGCGGCGGCATCATCGGCACCTCAACAGCGCTCGAACTTGCCGAGCGCGGCTTGCGCGTTGCGCTTTGCGAAAAGGGCGGGATCGGCCATGAGCAGTCGAGCCGCAACTGGGGCTGGGTGCGTATTTCCCGGCGTGATCCGCGCGAAGTGCCGCTGATGGCGGAAGCCCTGCGGCTGTGGAGCAATCTCGATCAGAGGATCGGTCGTGCCACCGGCTACAAACGCGCCGGCATCCTGTTCACCTGCGCCAGCGATCAGGAGTTTGCCGATCACGAGCGCTGGAACCGCAACCTCGAAGGCTACCAGCTGGACTCGAAGATGCTGAGTGCCGGCGAATTCCGGGCGATGTTTCCGAATGCGGACATGAACATCAAGGGTGCGCTCTACACTGCTGCCGACGGACGCGCCGAACCGCAGATCGCGGCTCCTGCCGTTGCCGAAGCCGCACGCGACAAGGGTGCGACGATCCTGACGGAATGCGCGGTGCGCGGTATCGAAACCTCTGGCGGAAGGATATCGGGCGTTGTGACCGAGCGTGGCCCCATCGCCTGTTCGGCAGTCGTGCTCGCCGGCGGGGCCTGGTCGAGCCTGTTTTCCGGAAATTTCGGCATCGACCTGCCGCAGTTGAAGGTGATGAATTCGGTACTGCGAACAAAGCCGCTGGAAGGTGGGCCGGAGCAGGCCATCTGGTCGCAGGGTTTTGCCGTGCGCAAGCGGCGGGATGGCGGCTACACGATTGCCTCCGGACACGAGAACGTCGTCGATATCGTGCCGAAATCCTTCCGCTATGCCCGCGATTTCATGCCCGCTTTCGGAAAGGAATGGCGCTCGCTGAAATTCCGACTGGGCGGGCGCTTCCTCGACGAGGCGCGTATCCACAATCGCTGGTCGATGGATGAGGCAAGCCCGTTCGAATACAATCGCGTGCTCGACCCGAAGCCCGCCAACAAACTTTCCGATCTGGCACTGGCCAATCTCAAGAAGGCATTTCCGGTCTTCGAAAAGGCAGAGATTGCCCAGCGTTGGGCGGGATACATCGATGTGACGCCGGACGCCGTGCCGGTGATTTCAGCTGTTGATCAAATCCCCGGATTCCATATCGCGACCGGTTTTTCCGGCCATGGCTTCGGCATAGGTCCTGCCGCAGGCAAGTTGATGGCCGACATCGTTACCAGCCGAACGCCGGTGGTCGATCCCACGGATTTTCGCTTTTCCCGCTTTTCCGACGGTTCGAAGATCGAGCTGATCAGCGGTTTTTAATTCTGCCCGGCAAAGAAGGCAGATGACTGACGTGCAGAAAAACAAAGTGGAACAGTGACTGAGCAACATCAAAGGGGAAAAGCCTATGCCTGATGAAACCAAGCCTACAGTTTTCAACCCGACGCGCCGCCAGGCGCTCACCATGATGGCTTTGGCCGGTGCTTCCGGCTTGATCATGCCCGGCCTTCTCGGTCGCGACCAGGCCCTTGCCGCGACGCCGCCGGCAAAGCCGACAGGCCAGATGATCGTCGGCTTTTCACAGGAACCAACCGTCTTCAATCCGCATATGCTGCATATCGAAGTCGACGAAGGTATCCATTTCAGCCTGTTCGACCCGCTTTTTGCCACTGATCCGCAAGGCAAGTTCACTCCGGCGCTGGCCGTCGAGGTTCCCAGCGTCGAAAATGGCGGCATTTCTGCCGATGGCCTATCCTGGAAGGTCAAGCTGCGCGACGACGTCAAATGGCATGACGGTTCGCCTTTCACTGCCGAAGACGTCAAGTTCACATTGGAACTGATGGTCGATCCAGCGTTCCTCAGCTGGCGCAAGACCGGGCATGAACTGGTGCGGGACCTGACAGTTGTCTCGCCCACCGAAATCACCTGGAAGATGGAGAAGCCGTTCGCGCCTTATCCCTCGATCCTCGCCTCCACATTCATAGTGCCCAAGCATATCCTCGGCCCAGAGAAGGACAAGAATACCGCCCCGTTCAACCATGCGCCCATCGGCACCGGTCCGTTCAAGTGGGTGGAGCGGGTCCCAGGCGATCACATCACTCTCGAAGCCAATACCGGCTATTTCGGTGACGGTCCTTATCTCGAGCGGATCATCTACAAATACATCCCTGACCTGACGGTTCTCTACACCCAGTTCAAGACCGGCGATATCGACGTCGCGGGCCTGCAGTGGATCACGCCGGACCACTATGAGGAAGCAAAGGGGCTGGACGGCAAGACCGTGCTCGTCGTGCCGGGCTCGACGGTGGAATCCGTGACCTTCAACATGGAGAGGCCCCAGTTCAAGGATCTCGCGGTCCGACAGGCGCTCTATCATGCTCTGGACAAGACGACGATCATCGACACGCTCTATTATGGCCTGCCGACGCCTACGGAAAGCTATATGCCGCAGCAGTCCTTCTATGCCAATCCGGATCTGCCCAAGCATGAATACGATCCGGAAAAGGCCAAGAAACTCCTGGACGATGCTGGCTGGGTGCCCGGCAGCGACGGCATCCGCGCCAAGGGCGGCGTCAAGCTGTCCTTCTCGAATTCGACCACGGCCGGCAATCATATCCGCGAACAGGTGCAGCAGTTCATGCAGCAGTCCTTCAAGGATATCGGCATCGACATGACGATCTCGAACCTGCCACCTGCCGTGATGTGGGGCGAATACTGGACGAGTTCAAAGTTCGACAGCGTCGTCGTCGGCCTCGATTTTCTCACCGGCGCCGATCCCGATACGTCGGATTACTTCAAGTCGACATCGATCGTTGCCAAGGGCGGCTCCGGCCAGAACACCTGGCAAT
>CAZZZI010000002.1:0-69816 GCA_964658415.1 uncultured Sphingomonas sp.
AAGTCCACGGGGGGCCGCCGAAGGTCTTTCTAACTCCCCGGCTCTTAATGCCAGCCAACTGGCAAGTGGGAGCGTCTCATGGGGCAAATTCGAAATTCGGATGTGATGCGGCCGGTTGGTGGCACAGCCGCCGATGATCAAGACCAGATCGATATCGCAGTTGGAAAACGCATCAAGAAGCGACGTCAGCAGTTGCGCATTTCTCAGACGGCACTGGGTGCTTCCGTGGGCGTTTCCTTCCAGCAAATTCAAAAATATGAGCGAGGTACGAACAGGGTCAGCTCGGCCATCCTCTACCGTTTTGCAGGAACGCTCGAGGTACCAATCGCATATTTCTTTGAAACATTGGCGCGTCCGGCAAGCAGCAATAATACCGAGCTTGATCGCAAGGCCACCGTACGGGAAGATTTCGTCGCGACAGATGAAGGCCAACGGCTCGTCGACGCCTTCATGGCGATTCCTCAGAAAATGCGTCCAAAATTCATATCTCTGTTGGCCACGTTTTCGGTCGATGTTTGACGGATATGGTTTTAGTGGCGACCCACCAGTGTCCAGTTGAATGTCCCAATCGGTATGGAAAATGGTGCTGACACGACGGACTTCTGGGGCATGTACATGATTGTCGCGCTTGCCGCCGGTCTGCAGGACATGGCGGCAAGCGGTTGTGGGTCGCTGTGCACCCACGCAATACAAAGGGTGCGGGTGTGACGATACATAGACATTGTTAAAAATATGCCAACAATTTCAGCATTTTTGCGATCACCACTGGCGTTCCATCGCTGACATATCCTCTCAGAAATCCGAACGTAACATCGCCTATTTCGACTGATGAGAGCTGCTTTGCAGGGCCAGCATTGCTTCTAACAGGGTGGTCACAGTCCCAAGGCTCTCTGGCGGCAACTCTTGTGCCAGTTTCGCTATGCGGCGACGCTGGCGCACCTCTTCTGGATTTTCTCCCCAGAGATGCGGTGCTGCGCTAAAAAATAGGTCGTCGGGTACGATCCGAAGCACCTCGCATAGTTGAATGATCCGCGTTGCCGTTAGTTTGGTAATTCCATTTTCATATCGCCCGTAGGCCGCTGGGGCCGAGCCAAATAGAATTGCTAATTCTGCTCGCGTCAAATTTCTTGCAACACGCGCCTCCTGAAGCGCAGCCACAATTCTCTGGTCGAGTTCATCAGGCGTCAGTAGCTCATCAAAGCCCGGCCGCCTGTACACCGGCCGGTCTATTTTGGGGTCATCCGTAGCAACGAGACCATTCTCCTTAATGTACTTTTCCAATTCTGCCTTCATTCGCGCTCGCCTCGGTCAATGGGCAATTCATACATGAGTTTGCCGCAGCTTGGCTATGTGCTTCGGACTGGTGGCTAGATAGGAAAAGGGTGTTTTTCGCGGATGCCCAGAAAATAATGAGAACCTCGAAAGGAGAGACAACAAGATGGTATATCAAGAACCGAACGGAGAACTTGCGGCTCTGATCGAAATGCACCGCGAAATCGCCATGAGGATGAAGGAAATCAGAGACGGTTCGCTCGATCAAAAGCACCCTGCCCCCGGTTGGGCAGAATGTGCCTCTGCCGAAATGCAGGTGCGGTTACGATTATTACGCTGGGCTCCCATTGCCCCGACCTATACCGGCAAGGCGCTCGCCTATCTTATGGCGATTTCCCAGCTAGCAGAGCTTGACCAAGATGACGAAACACTGGCGTTCGTTCTGTCGGCTGCAACCCAAGGCAACAAGTTCCTGCGAAGCAAGTTGAGGCGTTGTGCGGACACGACTGGATCGAGGGATTTTTCATGATCACGGCCGCTGTAAGCCACGCGCAGCACGGTACCTATCTATAGCTTCGCCTCCTGGATGAAAGGCGACCAATGGAAGGGAGCACGCGCATTGCAATCGATGAAGATGCATTGGGAGCATCAGTCATCCTGGTGCCACAGCCAACAATGATATAGCTACCTGCATTTTTCACCCTGCCCCTGGATTGCACACACCAGCTGGTGAATGGACGCGTGGTTACTTAGGAAGTTTGATGCCTTGCCTTTCGTCGACAGCGCTCACCTTGCGCATGCCTTCCGGCACGAAAGGCGCTAATGATCGAGATCGAAATAATGCCGGGTCGATGTCTTCGTCTCCGCGTCCTGGAGATCGAAATAGTACGGATCGCTGCGCCGAGGTCGGGCGATATATTCATCATAAGCACAGCCATGTTCATCGCGGTAGACGCGTGTTATGCCGACTTGTCCTGATACTTGCGTCTCTCGTTCATTGTGATCGACCAGCGAGCTGCTTCCGCACGAAGTTACGGTCCGCCTGCACTGTGACTTGGCGCCATAGGCTCCGTGGCCTCCTGCATCATTGGGTAACGCGGCTGGCGCCGTGCCCTCTGGGCAATTCGCATAGGCCTCATATCCCGGCTTACCTGCGCCTCCCTCCGGGCAGGTCGGCCATGCAAATCCTGGATCTTTCATCGCCGAAATCAATTTTTCCATCGGTGGGTGGCACTCCGAAACGCTGTGCCAAGACGGATCGGACGACGCTGCACAGAGGAGCACTTCGCATCCCCACTCGCTCGCTTGAGTCTCGTGAGACAGAAACAAAATTATTATCGAGAGACTGAAAGCATGAAAACGGTGGGACACTGACTGTCTCCTCTCACTTCAGCGATCGGTTCTTTGCGGAAGGCGCCGAATGTCTGCAAAGGGTGGCGATATTTCACTTTCCCGTTCGGCTAGCAGATTCATGTCGGCGATTGGTCGGCGCGCTACGGTCCGGTCTACTGCCTTCCGGCGCCACTCATTCATATCCAGCACATAGGTCGACCACATGCCATAGCGTGACGCCATGGCGATACGCTGCGCCTGCGCATAGGAACCGGACGACGAATCCGTAATCCGTGCCCATCCGACACGGAGCATCTCAAGACCGAGATCCCGGCCATTTGCACTACAATTCGCCTCAAGCGTTCCGTCGGCACGATATGAAACACCTCTGCATTGAATAGCCCGGCCATCGACGACCCTCTTCAACCAGGCCTTTGCCAATGGGCCGCAAGGCGCGGGCCGTGGGATGTTAGTTTTCGCTCGCGACAACGGCTCGGCCATGAAGCTCCATTGAGGCAGCTCGCATACGTCGATCCCGGCGAGACCAACTCTCATCGAGACCTGGGGATACCAGAGCGTCCGACCGTCAATCACAGAGGCCCTGCCTTCGATGGTCGGATAGTGGACTGGCGTCGGAGCGATCGCCTCCTGGGCAGGGACAAATGTCACTGGATCGGCTGCAATTGCAGGCGCCGATACGATCATCATCGATACCAGCAGGGTCGACTGAGGCTTCCTCACGGTGTGCTCTCCTTCTTTAGACTTGCGGCATGACTAAGCAGTACCGCCGGATGCTGAACATCGGGAAACCGCCAAAGACCGTCTTTGCGTCGTTTGGACTCTTCTTCAGCGACGGCGTAGGATGGATTAATCGGCAGGCCATTGGCACCCAGGGCTGCGAAGGCATAGCCTTTGCTGATAAGCGCCGTCGCAAGATCGATCGAGCTTGTCCCCACCGTTGAAAAGCAGATAACATAGGTCAGCGCTCCGACCTTCACGACGGGCGCGCATTGCGGATGGGTGTCCTTGATAAACGCAGCAAATACCGCCATCGATGCATCGCCACAATCAAGCGACTGTCCCGCCTGGTTCTGGAACGTGGTGCCACGGATGCAAGATTGCACTCCGTAAAGCCGAAACCGCTGGCCGCGGTCTGACCAGCTTTCGCCGCTCTCCAAGGTGACGTCGCTCGGCAAATCGAAATATCCAGGCGAGGCAGCAAGGCACGCAGAAAAAAGCGACAGGAGACTTCCGATGGTCACCGGGGCCCAGCTTCCCTTCATTGTGTGTTGACCCTTGGATCCCCCCACATGCCAAAACCTCCCCTTCCAATCTTTTCCGCGTGCGCAAGATCGGGGCGCATAAGGGTGCCATCCGCCTTTCTGGATAGTCGGAGCGCGCCAAGCGAAACGAGCTGTTCCTCGAAATTGTCGACGACGTCCAACGCTCCCGGATAATTGTAGTAACCGAAACAGGTGGCATCCTGAACTGGGGCATCCTGCTCCGACAGGAAGGCACGACAAAAGATAACGCGTGGCGACCGCAACATGATTGCAAGCTGCTGGGTGGCAAAATCCGAGCAGGCTCCAGAGAAATTTTCCTGGCGATTGACCATGTCGCCCTGGCACGGCTCAAGCCCGTACAGATGTAGTGTGATCTTCCTGTCGACGCGAATATCCAAGGGAGATAGCGCCTTGAACCCGGAGGCAGACGCAAAGCCACGGCGACCAACCGCCTGTCGGTTCCCATCGTAGTACTCGACGACCAGAACCATCTTGCCCGGCGCCGCTAAAGATCTGACATAGGCTTCATCGACGGCCCCTTCCGCCGATGCCGATCGCATTGACAGACCCAACCAAACCAATCCCCAATAACCGATTTTCACGACAATGACCCATTTAGGATTCATGACGACCACCACTAAAAGCAATTTTTTGGGCTTTTACTTTCATCGATTTCACTGTAGGAATGACTAAATCGGTCATTTCTGACGATCATAATAATGGCTTTCGATAGCATTCTCAATGACCAGCGAGCAAAAAAATTACAGGAGGACCTAACTGTGAGAAGTGCCTCTCCCTTGATTGCTTCGCCTATGTTGACCCTGTTTGTTGTGGCCGAGATCATATCAATCCCGGCTTATGCTACTGATAAAACGAATTTTTCTGTCATGACTCAGGCGCAAAAAGACTTGCCGGATCAAACCCCATTTGAGGGATCGCGGGAAGCCATTCCGACAGGGACTAGGCGTCCCCTTGATCGAAATGGTCCAGATTTCGCGCCGAACGTCGTACCATCAATATTTTATGCAAATTCCATATTTAGTCACTTCCAGACTGCCGACAGCCAAGACCCGAAGGTTGCGCCCGGCAACAAAGCGGACAGACTTTCGCTCGATGAATATGACCGATTTAGTTCCCCTATACGGTCAGCCGGAAGTCAGACGCTGTGTGGAGCATCACCATTGGCGCCCGATGAGATCGGCAAGCTCGTCGGTGATAGCGCCAAGCGCTATGGCGTGGATCCCAGCTTTGCCAAGGCGATCGCCTGGACCGAGAGCCGCTTCAATCAGCAGCGCAACAGTCCAAAAGGCGCTCGCGGTCCCATGCAACTCATCCCAGAGACCGCCGCACGCTTCGATGTCGCCGATATCTGCGATCCCATTGCCAACATCGACGGCGGAATGCGCTATCTGCGGTCGCTGCTCGATCGGTTCGGTAATCCGCTCCTTGCGGCAGCGGCCTACAATGCCGGCGAAGACCGGGTCTACCAGCATCACGGTATCCCGCCCTATGCGGAAACTGTTCGCTACGTTGCCAAGGTCGTCAACTACCAACTCGGCCTCGCAGAACCAGCAAGGCCTCCGGCCGGCCGGATCGTCCGTCGGCAGCAGCCCATAGAGGCCGCTGCGCCCGATGTGATGGGTGCGACCCGTGTCACCGCTTTTGTCAATGGCGTCATGCAATTTTGAACGAAGGAGATGAACATGAAATACAGCCCTTCTCGTGACCAGGCCAATGCCCTGAAGGTGCTTGCCATCTGTGCAGCAATCGTCGTGACGCAGGGGCTCGTGGCCGAGCCCGCATTGGCGCAGGCGACGAACCAGGCATTCGCGCCGCTGCAGACCGTCGTGCAGGCTGTCGTGGATTTCATTACCGGACCGTTCGGACGGCTGGTCGCGATCATCGCGGTGATCGGTCTTGGTTTCCTGGCCTTTGCCGGACGCCTCAGTTGGTTCACCGCAGGCGCCGTTGTGCTTGGCATCGGCCTTGTCTTCGGAGCACCGGCGATTGTCGATCAGTTGATCAGCGCAGTGGGAAATTGATCGATGCCTGTCGAAGTAGAAAAGCCAGCGCTTACACCACTGATTATCGGATTGACGCGATCTCCAACGCTTTGGGGCGTGCCCTATATGGCAATTGTTGCGATCATTGGGCTTACCATCATCGCGTGGCTTGCCATAAATCACGCCTGGGCCTTACTGACAGCGCCGATCGCCTATGGGCTGCTCTTCACCCTATGCTCATGGGATAGCAGGATCCTTGATGTTTTGCAGGTCTCAGCACACCGGACGCCTAAGACGCCGAACACGGCATTTTGGGGCGCCAATTCCTACGGACCGTGAACGCCATGTTGAAGGTCATACGCGAGGAACTCGGATTTGGCGCAGTTTGGCATCGAGAGCGCCCTATGGCGACGCATATTCCCTATGTCAGGCATGTCAGCGACACCGTAATCAAACTTGAAAACGGCGCCATTCTCTCCGTGATCAAACTGGACGGCCTGTTCTTCCAAACGGAAGATCAGGCTGAGCTGAACATGCGATCGGTCGTTCAAAACACGATGCTTCGCGCGCTTGGGTCCAGCCGATTTTCGGTTTGGTCCACCGTCATAAGGCGCAGGGTAGATGCCGCTATCGACGGAGAGTATGAGGATCCATTCGCTGCCTTGCTGAATCGCCGTTATGGTGAGCAGCTTGGCAATAAGCGAATGTTCGTCAACGAAATCTACCTGAGCGTCCTGCGTTCGGACCTGCGGGGCGCATTGGCTGCAGGCGATCGCTTCCGAAGGTTGATCGGCAGGACCGGCGGTCGCGAGGCGGAGGCATCCGATCAGCGGGAGGCGATCGCTGAACTGGAGGAACTGGTCGGAAACACCGCGCGCGACCTCCACAAATATGGTGCACGGCCGCTCGGCATCGTCTACCGCCGTGACGAGCCCTACTCCGAGCCCTGCGAATTCTTCAATACGCTGTTGACGTGCGGTGTGTCCCGTCGAATGCGACTGCCTCGGATGGGCATTGCGAAATTCGTTGGCACGGCTCGCCTGCACTTTTCCCGCAGGACGTTGCAAGTGCAAGGATCGACAAAACTCGATGATCGGTTCGGCGCACTACTTTCGATCAAGGAATACCCGCCGTTCACAGGTCCGGGCATGCTCGATGGCTTGTTGCAGGTCAACCATGAGTTTGTCCTGACCCAGTCCTTCACGATCACCGACAAGCCGATAGCGCAAGAACGTATCAGCCGCTTGAAGCGGCAGATTGCGGCATCGGATGAGGCCGGAAGTGACGTCGAGAACGACATCGACTTCGCCTTGAACTGTCTGTTGAACCAGGAGGCGGTGTTTGGTCTCCATCATCTCACCCTGCTTTGCCTGTCGCGCGATCTGGATGGCGTCAACAAGTCCGTGTCGGACCTCGGCGCATGCCTCACCGACATGAACATCAACTGGCTTCGCGAGGATCTCAATCTGGAAGCCGGTTTTTGGGCGCAGCTTCCGGGAAACCATGCTTACATTGCGCGCAAAGCCCTTCTCTCCAGCTCCAACTTCTCGGGCCTCTCCTCAATGCACAACTTTGCAGCTGGACAAAGGGAGGGTACCCACTGGGGAACGCCCATCGCGGTTCTCGAGACCACTAGCCAGACCCCCTACTGGTTCAATTTCCATCGCGGCGACATCGGCCATTTCCTGGTGACGGGGCCAACCGGATCCGGCAAGACCGTCGCTCTCACCTTCCTTCTGGCACAGGCATTTCGCGTCAGGCCGACACCGCGCGCGGTGTTCTTCGACAAGGACCGCGGTGCTGAGATCTTCATCCGAGCGATGAGCGGTTCCTACGAAGTGCTGACAGCTGGCACCCCGACGGGTTTCAACCCGCTTCAGCTTGATAACACGGGTCCCAATCGGCAGTTCCTTTCCCGGCTGCTGAAAACCATGCTGCGTCGAGGCCCTGCACAGGAATTCGATCAGGACGAAGAGGATATTCTCGAACGCGCGCTGTTGCGCCTGATGCAGGAACCGGCAGCACAGCGCAATCTGTCGAACCTTGCCGGACTGTTGACCGGGCGGTCACGGTCGGATCCAACCGACCTCCATGCGCGTCTTCGGCCCTGGATCGAGGGGGAGAAAGCTTGGCTCTTCAACGCACCGCATGACGTGTTGTCTTTTGACGACCGTCGTATTTTCGGCTTCGACATGACAAGCATCCTCGACAGCGACGAGCTGCGTGCACCTGCGCTGATGTATATCTTCCATCGATTGGACGCGCTGCTCGACGGCAAGCCGGTCATGATCTTTCTGGACGAGGGTTGGCGGTTACTTAAGGATCCGATCTTTAGCGACTTTATCGTCGACAAGATGAAGACGATCCGAAAGCTCAACGGCATCATCGGCTTTGGAACCCAATCGGCCGCCGATATCGCCCGTTCACCAGCATCCCATACGTTGATCGAGCAATCCGTCACCAACATCCATTTCCCCAATCCACGGGCGGATGAGGAAAGTTACATAGCCCGCTTCGGGCTGACCGCGAAGGAATTCAGTTTCATTCGCAATACGCCACCGGAACGGCGAACATTTCTGATCAAGCATGGAAACGACAGCGTCATCGCGAGGCTAGATCTTGAGGGCATGCCCGACCTCATCAAGGTTCTCTCAGGCCGCAAGGAGTCGATCGAGGAATGTGCGCGTTTGCGTGAGCAGCATGGCGAAGACCCATCCGGGTGGCTGTCGAAATTCTGCGGATGGGATCCAGAGCCATGAAGCGCGCGACCCTACCCGCTCTGGTCCTATCTGCACTGTGTGCGCCGGCGCTTGCCCACGCAGACGTGCCCGTACTCGACAATATCAACCGCAGGCAAGACCAGAAGCGGCGGGAGACGACAGACTCGATCGAAGAAACAGACAAGGATCAATTTTCGATCCACACCTCGGTTACCTGCTCCATGTTTCGAAAGGGCAGAGCCAACGATCCGGTCTCCGCAGCTGAGGCCAATCCCGAGATAGCAGGGCTCGTGCGCCGGGTGGCGCGCGAAGAAGGTGTCGACGAAAACCAATTCCTTGCCCTCGTCTATCAGGAGAGCCGCTTTAACCCTTGCGCACGGTCGGACGCTGGCGCAACCGGTCTGTCGCAGTTGATGCCAGGCACAGCAGCGCAACTCGGGGTCAATGAAAACAACATTGAAGACAATCTGCGGGGTGGCGCTCGTTATTACCGCGAGCAGCTCAAGCGCAATGGGGGGAATGTCTCCTTGGCGCTGGCCGCCTACAATGCGGGGCCCGGCAACGTCAGCAAGTTTGGTGGCGTTCCGCCGTTCAAGGAGACCCAAGGCTACGTTGCGAGCATCACGCAAAAATGGCTTCCTGCCTTCTCAGGTTCCGACAAGTCCGGCATCCCGGTGAATTATGGCGGCGGCGACACCGCCTATGTCGGCATGCGGACGGCAACATTGAACGCGATGGGAACGACGGCCGCCACCAGCGATAGCCTCTCAGATGTTTCAAGTTGGTACCAGCAACTTGGCGCGATGCAGACCAGCACGATCCAGGATAGCTGGGATCGCAATTCAACCGCGCGCAATGCCAATCTCGAGATGATGAACGCTGTCATCGCGCTCGGGACGAGCCTCTCCGACCTGATCAATTCGAGCGATGGCGTCCTGGTGTCGAGCCTTTCCGGTTCGTCACGTTCGACGACGTCTGGGCAAGACGCCGACAGATCGCGAGACGCGATGACCTTCTGCGACATCAGTGACGGCCTTGTGTGGAATGAGAGAAACCAGGCATGCGTCAAGCCGATCCAGACCGGCGACCACGTACAGTTGACGCTGCAAGCGCAGTGAGGAGACAGATGATGAAACGCGCGTTCTTTATATTCATCGGCATCACAATGTTGACGCGGCCGTCTTACGCCGATGTGCCCGTCATCGACAGGACCAACTATAAGATTGCCAAGCAGACTGCAGATACGACCGACCACATCCTCGAGACGAATAAGAATATCCTTTCGACGGTCGAAAATACCCTCAAGGCCGTCACCGGCGATCGCGGTCGCACCGCGCAGCCGCTGCAAAACCTCGCGATTGGAGAGGGTTTCAGCGTTTCCTCTATCCCGTCCTTCGACAGCATCCTTAAAGACGGCGTGCCCAATTTCGGGAGTTTGAGCGGCGATGTCTCCAAGACTGCCTCAACGTTCATCAATGGCCTGAAATTGGTGAAATCATTGTCAGGAAAAGAGGGCAGCGACTTTTCCGGTGACAAATCCTATGAGCAGCTCGTCAATACGGTACTCGGTGTCTCGGCACTGATCACGGGTTCCCGGCAGGCCATTGAAACGCGGCGGACGTCTTTCGAGCGGGCAGGGCAGCAAATCGGAAAGGCTGACGATATAAAGGGATCAATCGACCAGAACACGCAGCTTCAAGTTCAGTCTGGCCTCACTCTCAACGAAATGATCGGTGTGATGAACGGCGCGGTGACGTCTTTACAAGCCGAGAACCAACGTCGTTTGACGGATATTTCCAACAGCAAGAAGGCACTGAGCTATGGCAACTGATGGCGGGCGGGCCGCGTTGGCAGTCATCCTTTTGGCAGCACTGCCGTCTGCCTGCGCCGCCGTCAAGGACAAGACTGCACCCTGCAAACGGCCCGCAGAGCTGTCCTCCTACGTAAGAGACCCGCGCCGGGAATGCGGTCCGATGCATCCGATCAACGATCCGGCCCTGGCATTTGCAGCCATTGGTGTGATCGACGGAGAATAGCCATGCAGGATTTCCTAGGCGATCTGCTGAACAGGATAGAAAATTCCGGGACGGCCTTTTCCCAGAAGGCCTACACGATTGTCGGCAACGAGATCATGCCCCTCCTCAAAGTCATGCTCGTCGCCTACGTCGCTTACTACGGCCTCCAGCTTCTCATGGGAACAGCCCGCATCAGCGTAGCGGAGATTGTCAGCCGCCTCGTTCGAATGATGATCATCATTGCATTGATCAGTTCCTGGGGCAGTTTCAACGATTTTATCTACACGTGGATCAACAGCATGCCCGAGGATATCGGCCGTGCCATCCTTGCGGCGTCCGGCACGGGCATCACGGAACCGACAAATGGCATGTCCATGATTTGGGAGACGGCCAACAAGGCTGCGTCCGCTTTCGCGGAGCAATCGGGGTACTTCTCCATTTTACCAAGCATGGTCGGCACTCTCATCATGATTGGTGCAGCGTTGTTCATCGCGGTTGCTCTAGCCATTCTCATTCTTGCCAAAGTGATGCTTTGGGTGCTGATCGGCACATCTCCCATCTTCATTTCCTGCATGCTGTTCGATCGAACGCGCGCTTACGGGTTGGGGTGGTTCAACCAAGTCCTGACCTACGCCCTCATCCCACTTTTCGTGTATGTGATTGCAGCATTCCTTATCGCTGCCATGAATCCGGAACTCACCAAGATCGATGTCGCAAGCGGCACTCGAACCCTGACCCTAGCCGATGTGGCGGGTTTTCTCCTGCTCTGCGCGGCGGGAGCCTTTGTGATGTTATACATCCAGTCTTTGGGGCAGGGCATCGCCGGCGGAATTTCTGCTGGAGTTGGCAGCGTAGGGAGTGCGCTCACGCGTCGCGTGCTGCTTCCAGCACCCGTCGCTGGGGCGCGGCAAATCGCGGGTGTCGCGCGCTCGGTGGCCCGCTCGGCAAGACGCCATCCTGAAAGCGTCAGTGCCATCACCAAAACAGCGATGCAATCCAAGATTAGTGAGCACAGCATGCCTCGATAGGGAGGTGCTGCTCGTTCGAAAGCATAGGGACGATGGCAGATACAAGAGACATCAAACTCAGGGCCTACTACCAAAGCGGCGATATCTGGGAGCAGGAGATCGTCAAGCGGGCGAAACGATCGCGTTCGCTCGCCTGGTTCGTCACCACGATCTTCGCGGGCATGACAATACTGAGCCTACTGGCGCTGGTCATGCTGGTACCACTCAAAACTTTCGAGCCCTACATCGTCGAGGTCGACAAGAATACAGGTTACATCGAGGTTAAGTCAGGGCTGACGCGGCCAACCAGCCTGACCGAACAGCAGGCCGTTACACAGGCAAACATTGTGCGCTATATCCGTGCTCGTGAAGGGTATGACCCTTATGCAATCGAGCAGAACTTCGGCATTGCCGCCCTGCTCTCAACGGGCAAGGCCGCTTCGGACTTGCAGGATCTTTTCAGCACCGCCAATGTCAAAAACCCGGCTCGGGCCTACGGGAAGAACAAACGCGTCACCACCGAGATTGCTTCCGTGACATTGCCGAACAGCAGCACCGGCATAGTTCGCTTTGCGACCAATGAAACGTCCGACACCGAGACGATCCCACGGCACTGGATTGCTGTCGTTCGCTATCGCTACACCGACACGCCCGAGACCAACGAATGGCGGTTCGAAAACCCTTTGGGCTTCCAAGTCTATGACTACAGACGCGATCAGGAAACTGTCACGGAGGGCAATCCATGAGAGCTGCGTACCTCCGTTTGGCAGTTGCGATCTCGTGGATCACGGTCTCCCAGGCCGAGGCCATGCAGACACCGGTGGCCGGCCGTCTCGATCCGCGCGTTACAAGTGTCGTCTATCAGCCCAACAATGTCGTGAAGGTCTTTGCCACTTACGGGATCTCCACCATGATCATCTTTGACGAAGACGAGAAATTCGAGACCATTGCGCTCGGTGACACCGAAAGCTGGGATGTCGTCCCGACCGACAAGGGAAATATCCTGTTCGTCAAGCCCAAGGGCAAAAACGTCACGACCAATCTCAACGTCGTCACCAACAAGCGGATCTACTATCTCGAGCTCAACGATTTCGCACCCGAGGCGGGTAAGAAAGTGTTCGGTATCCGGTTCGTGTATCCGGAAAAGGATCTGAACGCCTCGTTGCGAAAGGAGGCGCAGGACCGTGCCGCGAACCCGAACGTTTCGGACATCGACAAGACAAACCTCAATATCGACTATTCTTTCTCCGGCGACGGTGGGCTGAAGCCGACCATGGTTTTTGACGATGGAAAGAAAACCTTCTTCAAATTTGGCTCGAAGGTGCCCGCTGTTTTTGTCGTCAACTCTGATTTCACGGAAACCCTCCGCAATTTCCGGCGCGAAGGCGAGTATATCGTCGTCGATGGCACAGCGGCCCAATATACCCTGCGTGACGGAACGACGTGGACGTGCATCTTCAATCTTAGGAAGCCTGATTTTGGTGCTCCCGACCCGGACATCATGGCCCCGATCCACGACACGAGGGCAAGCGTTCGAAAAGGGAGCGGCAACGGATGAGGTCCGCTCCCGAACTTGAAGCCATGATGGCAGCCGATGCGACTGACGTCGAGGACAAGCGCGCCCGCAGAAAGCAATTGTTCGGCAGCGCCGCCCTGCTGCTGGGTGGTGCGGCACTTGCCTACGCGATTGTATTTGCCCCTCAAAAGCAAGCGCGCAATGTTATGAACGGCGATGAGGAATTTTCCACCACCACGTTCCGACCGCCATCGTTCCTCAGGGACCAGGACAAGCCGCCTGAAAGACAGCCGGAACCCGTCATAAAGCTTCCCGATCCGCCGCCTGCATTGAAGCCGGAACCATCCGACACAACCCAATTCGAAGTCCCGCCGCCCCCGGAAATTGCACAGGGGGCCGCCGTCGCGACGGCCGCCGAGATGCCCAAGGTTGAGGAGTTCCCAAAGCGCTTCCTTTCCAAGCAGATCATAGTCGACACCGGCAAAGCCGAAATTGCGAACGGATCTCTCGGACCTGGTACCGAGAGCGGATCTGCGGTCGCCGGCGAAGATCGCAGCAGCAAATTCCTCGCAAGCGCGTCTACAATGGGCGACCGATCTGCAAGGGCGCGCCAGATTGCGCGTATCGATGCCACGATACCCGAGGGAACATTGATCCCGGGAATTCTAGAGACCGCCATCAACAGCGATTTGCCGGGCCAGATCCGGGCTATCGTTTCGCAGGATGTCTATTCTTTCGATGGACGACGTGTCCTGATTCCGACCGGAACACGTTTGATCGGGGAGTATCAGTCCGACGTTACGAGAGGTCAAAAACGCATCTTTGTGGTTTGGACGCGGCTTTTGCGCGACGACGGAGTCTCGGTCAGGTTGAACAGCATCGGAACAGACAGCCTAGGCCGCTCGGGCCTGACCGGTATCGTCGACAACAAATGGCGAGAGCGCTTCGGGTCGGCTATCCTGCTGTCCATTGTCGGCGCGGGATCCAGTTATCTCACCGGCTATGGCAGCGGCCAGTATAGCAGCGGCAACAGCGAAACCAATTCCGATCGCGCTGCGGACCTCGCCCGAGAGACGATAGCGCGCAGCTTTTCCGACATGGCCAATCAGGCCTTGGGCGAGACGGTGAAAATCCCCCCGACGATCAACGTCGGCCAGGGTGAGCGAATCTTTGTGTATGTTCGTCAGGACCTCGACTTCTCGCAGATGTATCCGGATCCGGTCGAGGAGGCTTTGAAGGAGATCAAGCATGAGCGAGGCATTCGCCGGACGACACAAGGACGGTAGCGGGCCTCTGTATTTTCTGGGGCGAGCGCTGGCGCCGATCGCGCCATTCCTGACCGATCCCGATGTGGTGGAAATCTCCATCAACAGGCCAGGTGAGGTTTTTGTCGAGCGTCTGGGCGCTGAAATGATGGAGCGTCATCATATGTCGGAGCTTTCCGCCACCGAGATCGAACACATCGCGGAGCGCGTCGCGGGTGTCACCCATCAGTTCATCAGCCGCGCAAGTCCTCTCCTCAGCGCTACCCTGCCCACCGGCGAGCGCATTCAGATTGTCCTTCCGCCCGCAGCGCCCGACGGCGGCGCGATCTCCATTCGCAAGCAGGTGAAGAGCACCTTCACTCTGGAAGATTACCGCGACAATGGCGGCCTGGATCGCGTCACTATTGCGCTTGGCGACGGTCATAACGATATTGCGCGAAGTCTCACACAGCGTCTTGAAGAGGGCGACGTCTACAGGTTCATCGATGACGCCGTTCGCAATCGCGTTTCCATCCTGATTAGTGGCGGGACTTCGTCCGGCAAGACCACGTTCCTCAATGCCTGCCTGAGATCAATTGACCCCCGCGAGCGCATTCTGACGTTGGAAGACACCCGGGAACTCTACCCGCCCCATTGCAATGTTGTGCATCTGCTGGCGTCCAGGGGAGATCAGGGCACATCGCATGTTACGATCCAGAGTTTGCTTGAAGCCTCCTTGCGCATGAGACCCGATCGGTTGTTCGTCGGCGAGATCCGAGGAACAGAGGCCTTTGCATTCCTAAGAGCCATCAACACAGGCCACCCCGGCAGCATGTCGACCGTGCATGCCGATACGCCGCTCGGCGCCTACGAGCAGCTCGCCATGATGATGATGCAAGGCGGTATGTCTTCCGGCTACAGCAAGCAGGACCTCATGTCCTACATTCAGATGGTCATTCCGGTCGTCATCCAGCTACGACGGGACGGCGGCAAGCGCGGCATCTCGGAGATCCACTACGCGCGGTCGTGCCGGTGACTCGGTCATATCAATTCATGTACCCTCTATTTTGCTTGCTAATCGCGGTGGCGGTCTGGATGATTGCTTACGGCATGGTCTTGCAGTTCATCTTTAAGGACGGGCGCATTCTCCATCTCACGGTGTCGAGCAATCCCTTTGCTCCGTTTCAGCAGCTCTGGCACTACCCGCGCAATCAGAGCCTCCAGATCGCGGCCTTGATCGCCCTCGTCCCGGCAGGCCTTCTGTCGACTGTCGCAGGTGTGCTTGGGCTGCGCCGCCCGATCAACCCCCTTGGCGACGCGGCATTCCAGGATTTGGCAACCCTTCGACAGGGAAAGTGGCTGCGTAACGAGGGCTTAATCGTCGGACGTCTCGGCAGACATGTTCTTCGCAGGCAGGACGATCGCCATCATCTCGTTGTCGGCCCAACACGCTCCGGCAAGGGTGTCGGTTACGTCATTCCCAACGCTCTGACCCACAAGGGTTCCATGCTCGTGACGGATCTTAAAGGCGAGATCTACAAGCATACGGCTGGGTATCGAAAAGCCACAGGCCATCATGTATATCTGTTCTCGCCCGGATCAGCCCGTACCCACCGCTGGAATCCACTCGACTTTGTGCGGGCAGATCGGGGCAATCGCACGATCGACATCCAGAACATCGCCAGCATTCTAATCCCCGAGACCGTTGGATCCGATAACGCGGTGTGGCAGGGGGCTGCCCAGCAGGTGATAGCAGGCATCATCAGCTATGTGCTGGAGAGCCGGCACTACAAGGGCCGGCGCACGCTTGGTGAGGTCAGCGGCATCCTGAATGCCGGTGTCGACTTGCAGGCCTTGATGAAGCTCGTTATCGAAACAGAAGAGGATTTGTCGCGATTTACGACAGACAGCTTTAACGCCTATATATCTTTGAACGAGCGCGCCGCTCGTTCAGCGCTCCTCGACATTCAAAAGGCAATGCAGCCGTTCCGAAACGAGCGTGTGATCGCGGCAACCAGTGTGACGGAAATCGACCTCGCATCGATGCATCGCAAACCTGTTACCGTCTATCTGGCACCCAATATTACGGACGTCAGCATCCTGCGCCCGCTTCTGACCCTCTTCGTGCAACAGGTGATGGATCTCTTGACCCGCCAGCACAACCCGCTCGCTCTCCCCGTCTATTTTCTGCTCGACGAATTCCGCCAGCTGAAGAGAATGGATGAGATCATGAACAAGCTGCCTTATGTTGCTGGCTACAACATCAGGATGGCTTTCATCATTCAGGATCTAAAGAACCTGGATGAGATCTACGGCGAAACCGCCCGTCATTCCCTGCTTGGAAACTGTGGCCTGCAGCTTATCCTTGGCGCAAACGACCAGGCAACAGCCGACTACGCCTCGCGGGCGCTGGGGAAACGCACAATTCGCTATTATTCACAGTCGCGCACCCTCGAGCTGATGGGCCTCCCACGCCGAACCAAAGTCGAACAGATCCGTGAGAGAGATCTTATGATGCCGCAGGAAATCAGGCAAATGCCAGAGGATCGGATGATCATATTGGTGGAGGGCCAAAAACCCATCCTCGCGCAGAAGCTGAAATACTTTGACGCTGAGCCATTCCGAGGTGCCGCCGCATATTCAATAGAACATCAACCTGATGTCCCTGATGTAGCGTTTTTGCTACCACGTCCAGTTCCAGCGGCGCAAGCCACCTATGGACAAGGACATGCAGACGATCTCGGGGCTACCATCACTGCTGCTGGTCAAAGGTCGCAGAAGGCGGAACCCGCTGCAGACATTGTCGTTGCAAAGGCAATTACCCAAACGACCCTACCCAAGGACAGCGTGCCAGCACGAGGCCTCCCGAAGCGGTCCACCAGGTCGAAGACAAAGTCGGCAGATACGCTCGAAGACGATTTGAAAGCGACGGCGAAGGCGCTTGAAACGGTAATCTCTAGAGCCACCGACCGCGGCGGTCAGACACCTTCGCAACGCCGCAGCATAGAAGAGATCCTTCGGCAGACTGTTCCGGATCCAGCCGACATCAACCCCGATCCGACGTCGGGAGTTGTTTCGAGCTAAGATTGAAGATGCCAATAGAGCGTTGGTGAAGGGATCGGCCAAGGTGCAGGCTTTGGTCTTTGACGGTCCCGCCTATTTGCGTCCTCCCTTCAGGGCCCGGCAACTTACGGATCTCGGACGTCCGCAGACGCGCATTTGAACGTGGAAATCAAGCGTCGCGTGAGGATCGCGTTCGCATCCCAACTTACCCGACTACCAGATCGGGTGGTTTCTCGTTCGCGGCTGCCGCGCAATAGCTGCTATCGGCGGTCATCTGGCCATGAGCGACCTAAACGATGGCTGTGCGATGCCCGAAGGGGGTATCATCGTCGAAATCGACGGTTCCGATCAGGTCACTTTCCCCTGAAAGCTTCTGTTGCCCATCGTGGTCAGCAGCTCCAAGCCCTTCACGTTCAGCATCGCTCCCACCATGGGAATGGTGATCGGGAGATACCTCCATTTCATCATCGGCCGCACCTGAGTATCGGACCATATCTGCCTGAAGTTCCGCGTTCGCCTGCTTCAGTGCGACCTGATCTGAATCGATAATCGACTGACGTGTGGCGACCCACTTGTTGTCAGGTTCCGATGTTATCGAAAGACTGCGGTCAACCTGGGTGGGCGACGTTGCTGATGAACCGGTAATCGGTCTGATGGCATCGACCATGGTCGGATCACTCCGTTGCGTTGCCGAGCAGCGCTCAGTCCAGCCCTATACGTATATTTGCGCCCCACGTCCTGCAAGCAAGACCGGACAGTTGGTCGAACCGAAGTCAGCACGTCGCCGTTATGGCCGTTAGAAGATTGAGACCATGCGAAGCGACTGTCAATCTCCTTGCCTTATGAAGTTACCGAGGCTTGCCGGTCAAGGCCGAGCCGGTTAGGGGAACGACAGCGGGTCGGTCCACCTTCACTTATCTACCGAGTGGTTACTGCCTGACATAAGAGTCCGGTATGGGATTCCTTTTTCTGGGTTGGCATGCGAGTCTGGCGCATGCGCACAGGAATATCGTTCACCGTTTCGCCAACCGATCACCAGCGCCTGATGGCCTTGACCAGGGATCGCAATGCGCCCCAAAAGCACGTCTGGCGGGCCGAGATCATCCTGCTGAGTGCCGATGGCGTCGGGACTGTCGAGATCATGCGCCAGACCGGCAAATCGAAGACCTGCGTATGGCGCTGGCAAGAGCGCTTCGCCACAGAAGGCGTCGAGGGTCTCTTGCGCGACAAGACGCGGCCGTCGCGTATTGTGCGGCTCGGACCCGATGTCGCCGAGCGTGTGGTGGCCCTGACGCTGGCTGATCCGCCGGGCGAGACGACGCACTGGACGGCCGACATGATGGCGACGGCCGCCGGCATCAGCGCCAGCGCAGTCAGGCGTATCTGGAAAGCCCATGGCCTCGCGCCTCACCGGTGGCGGCAGTTCAAATTGTCCAGCGACCCGAAATTCGTCTGCAAGCTGCGAGACGTCGTCGGCCTCTATGTTGATCCGCCTGCCCACGCCATCGTGTTGTCGGTCGATGAGAAAAGCCAAATCCAGGCGCTCGACCGCACCCAGCCGGGCCTGCCGATAAAGAAGGGTCGGCTCGGCACCATGACCCACGACTACAAGCGGCACGGCACAATCACGCTGTTTGCCGCCCTCAACGTGCTCGACGGCACCGTCATCGGCCGCAACATGCAGCGTCATCGTCATCAGGAGTTCATTCGCTTCCTCAACGCCATTAACACCCAGGTGCCGGACGACAAGGCTGTCCACGTCATTCTCGACAACTATGCTGCCCACAAGCATCCAAAGGTAAGAGCCTGGCTCGACCGTCACGAGCGTTTCACCTTCCACTTCACTCCGACCTCATGCTCATGGCTCAATGCGGTGGAGGGCTTCTTCGCCAGGCTGTCGAAGCGGCGTCTGAAACGCGGCATTTTCCATTCCGTCGTCGATCTTCAGGCCGCCATCAACCGTTTCCTCGTTGAGCACAACAAAAAGCCAAAGCCCTTCACTTGGACCGCCGATCCCGACAAAATCATCGCCGCCGTTAAACGCGGGCACCAAGCGTTAGATTCCATCCACGAGATACCGGAACTTTGGACGCTGAGACCTGTTTCTCTTTACAAGGAGACCGACATGTCGACCAATTATCAGAACGCCTCCCCCGAGCAAAAGCGTCCCAACGATGTTTCTCCGAGACCGAATGACGAGAAGTTTGCGGATGAAGAGTCCATGGCTCCGCCGACTGTGCAGCCAGCGGGCTCCAAAGACGAGAGCGAGCGCCCAATCGTAAATCCAGTAACGGGCGGTGCGCTCTAGCACCCTTAATTAGAACACAATGAGTAACTAATTAAAGAATGTCGGCTCGCTAGGAGCGCTGAAATGATTTTGGCGTTCGTGAAGCCGCCTTCGCCTTCAACTTTTGACCACGGATGTACTGGCAGGACGAGTAGACGAAGATGAGGAAGGTCGGTGCAATTTTGCCCCGGCCTTTTTTGTTTTTAGACGCATTGTAGGAGGTTGGGAACCGACCTTTAGCCGAACATTTCGTCTCCAGTTGCCAGCCCGACGAAGGGACGTCGCAATCATGTCCCCTATTGAAGCGAAGCGGCCGTGGCCGCTATCGACCTTAACTTCACTCCTTTGCTGGCCGCGTTTCCGGAGCCATAGCCCCAAGATCAGCCGCGCGGTCACGTCTGGACGAGTTCCAATTGGTCTTTGATCAGCGCACAAATTCTCCAATCCGTCCAGAGACCAGCAAGGCAGTAAGAACAGACGAGGTATGGAGCGCTTGCTCTAGAAAGCCGTCGTGGAGTTTTTTGATCAATTCTCCAACGGGCATGCGGTGAACTGTTAAACCCTCTTCACCAGCGTCGAGCAGTTGTGCTCCGCCGGGTTCCACATCAGTCGCGAGGAATGTATGTAGGCGGTTGGTGTGAGAGGCTGGATTGGGGAAAAAGGTTGCAATGAGTTCAATCTTTCCTGCCCGATAGCCTGTTTCTTCCTCAAGTTCTCGACCGGCTGCCTCGCATGGGTCAGGGTCATTAGCGTCAATACCACCACCCGGAATTTCCCAAAACACCCTACCCGCCGCATGTCTATATTGCTTCGTCAGCAGTACGTGCTCATCGGTCGTGATGGCCACGACGTTTATCCAGTCTGAATAGGTCAACACGTAGTATGGGCTGATTTCCTGCCCGCTCGGCGTGCGACATTGATCGGCGCGAAGGTCAATCCATCGATCTTTCACCAACGTTTTTGACGCAAGAGTTGTCCAGACTTCTTCCATACAAGTTATCCCTGCGATGCCTCCCGCTACACTAAGTAAATTTGGCGCTCGGGCAATTGTGGAGAACGGCTACTACGTGACCGCTATCGGCGGACCTCTCATCATTGCACAAATGCCTTCTTTATTCAGATACATAAAGACTTCCGAGAAGATATGATAATTTCTCCTGCATTTGCTGACCGCCAAGTCTATTCCCGAAAGATGTATATGCACAATATCGCAGCCGCGCTCGCCATCGCCATCTCCTACCTGGATCGACGTCCTTCGACCGCTAGCGAGGATGATGATATTGAGACTCTCGAAGCCATAGCCACAGAGCTTCGGCAAGCAATACCCAACGAGAAGGAGCAGTTGATGGCGGCTCTGGTTCATATCGGCAGAGCCGACCTCATTGACGGCTTGGGCTTCATGTCCTGAATCCGCCCATTGCCCTCATATGATCTGGCATTTTGGCCGCCGAACTCCCGGAACGTATTCAGTCTTCAGGAGACTTCTGATAAAAGAGGCCGCTGACCTTCTGGTTGGTGTTCGAAATGAAGCTCCAATAGAGACGGCCGTTATCGAAGGCGGCTTCATACAAATCCCATCCTTCCTCTGTGACCTTCTTGAACGTCAGATCGCGAAGCGTACCCATCCCCCTGAGGACTGGCCCCGCGGCCTCCGATTGCTCTTGTGCTATGCAGGCAAGCTCAGGAGTCATTAGCCTGTAGTCAGGCTCGCCAAGCAAGTCCTCGATCACCATCCGCAATAGCGTTTCGCCATTCTCAATTGGTTGATTTTGGGCAATCCGATCCGTCAATGCTCTCTCCAAAGCGATCCCTCGTTCTGGTTCGATCCGAGGGGCGTCATGGTCAAAACCACCCTGGTGAAGAATAAGGCCAGTGACTTCTCGGCCATGCTCGCGGACGAACGTGATTTGCGCCTGGACCGCTCTGTAGAAGAACTGGTCGACATCCTCGGGGAAGATTTCAAGCTCGGGCTGGCCGGTTATCCGAGTGAAGAGGCGACCGTCGCGGTATGTGATGACGTAGGCAAGGTGATCCAGAGCGTAATACCCTTCATAATCAGCGTAGAAGGCGGGCTCGATCTTCTTCTCTTTTCGTGGCCTTGCCTGGTCGTAGCGACGCCACGCGACGTCATCGAGTGAGGTGTCGGTCATCATTGTATCCTTTGCCAGTTGCAGGAGTTCTTCGACAGATATGGAGACGCCAGCGGCGGTCTTTGCTCTGAGGGCATCGACGATGGCGAGACTATGCTGAGTTCGCGCGAGCCGTTCACGTAGGGCAACGTTCTGCATGTGCAGCATACGGTCGAGATCGGTCGCTTGCCCAGCCAACAGCCGCGCGACGTGCTGCAGACTCAGGCCAAGCCGCTTCAACGTAAGGATTTCGTTCAGCCGAGCGATTTCGCGGGCTCCGTAGAGCCGCCAGTTCGCGTCTGTCCTACGGGGATGAATGAGGCCAGTTTGCTCATATAGCCGTAAGGCGCGAACCGTTAAGCCAACACGTTTCGCGCATTGCGCCGCAGTCAACCATGTATCTTCCTCGATGTCATTCCGCATGGTGGCTCCCAAATAGTCCTACCTGATCTAAGGTATGACGTTGGGTACGGTTCAAGCGGAAATTTTCGAGCTTTTGCGGCGGCCATGTCCGCTTCTGGCGCATTGTTGCCGTCAATGTTGCAGCGATAGCTTTCGGAACGGCCTGCCCCACTTGGTCAACGTGTCAGCAAAACACCGCTTACAACTTACCCGTCGAGCGGTGGGAACATACGACCTAAGTAGGCTGATAGCACACCTGAATTCCAAAGCCCCAGCAAGACGGCAGAGGCAAGGACTGCGACTACGACTGCGCCTCTCTTTACCATTTTCAAAGCTCTGAACCTGACCGTTTGCCTTTTGGAGACCTGAAACGGGATAATCATGTTCCGAAAGAATATATCGATGTCGTGATGGTGACCGCTCGCTAGAAGCTGAGCATATCTTTCCTCGGAAATCGGGCGGTATTGAGCTGAGTAGCCCGACTTGAGGTGAGCTTTGAGCCGCCTTTGACGGGGATAGTATTTGACGTCGAGCACGTCTCGGGTATCCAAGCGCTTCCAGGCCATTTCCAACTCCAAGCGATCAGAAAATCAGAAAGCATTTTCGAACCAAATTATCGACCGGTAATCAACCCCCAACCCTCACCGTATAGGCAAGTGCAGCCAGACATCCCATCACAAGTCCGTGGGAGAGCAATAACATGGTGCAATATCGTCATCTAGGCCTTCCCCGCTGCTCCTGGACAAAGAAGAAGATATTCTTTGTCGATACTGTCGGGTCGAGCATCGGCGCCACGATGTCATACAATGATTTCCATCAGCGTTTCCCATGGACCCCTACCGGTCACCATCATCCCGCTCGCGTTCCTCTCTGGCATTTGCCTCGCGGTGCAATTCCTCCAGTCGAGGTGCATGCAGGTTGATCGGATCAGTGCGCGTCGTATGGCCCCAGTCAATCGACGTACGCTCTTCTCGCGGAGCCTGACGCTTGCTTTCGGCCTGGCCCTCCAAGTTCTGTCGTTCGTTTGCAGTATCCGCCCGATCTCCAGCCACGGCATCCCGAGATCGCTCCTGTGTCGAATTTCTTACATGGTCGGACGGACGACTGCTGACGCTCAGCGCTCTGGAGCGTTCGGCAAGCTCGATCGCGATACGAATCTCCCCATCGGTCTCCGCTATTTCACGGATGAGGCTGTTACCCGCAGCTCCGAGGTCTCCGGCACGAGCCATTTCGGCTTTCAGGCTTGATGTGAGCGATTCTTTGTCAACTTCTATTCCGTCGGCATTCGCGCGTTCGATCCTTTCCCGCGCATATTCCACCTCAAGCATGACGGTGTTGGCTGCCTCAACCGCCTGAAGGCCGTGGCGAGACACGGCATCATCCCAAGACCTGCTCCCATTGCCCAGATCTTGACGTCGAACTAGTGGCTCCAGCCGAGCTCCTTGTTCATTTTCCTGCTCGCGCAACTCCATCAAATCGCGGTGGACGTTGACGTGAGCTCTGGCAGCTGTCGCGATCTCTTCGAAGTCGAGCGCCTGGTCGCTCTGCACCAATCGCTTGGCCTGAAACAGAGCCGTCTCAACCCTCTTTTCATAGGCTTCAAAGTCCGAACGCGACAGTTGGCGCATTTCATCACCCTCCGATAGGAACGTCATCAATGTATCGAGATCTGCCTTGGCCCGCGGACGCGAATGGTCTGATTGGCCAGCAAGCGGAACACGCCGCTCTCCAGCTGCTTCCTGCTCCTCCAGACGAGAAAGCTGAGTTTTCGCGAAGGAGGTGACCGTTTTGCTCTCACTCTTCTCCGCCACTTTCGCCCAGGCCCTGCGCACCGTCTCTGTATAGTTACGACTTCGCTCGGTGCGCGCAAAGCTGCGTCCGTCGCCCCGTTTGGCATCATAACGGTGCTGGGCTGCCTCGCTGGTGCCCTCATGTTGCGTTCGCCCAAGGGTGCTAATGGGACGAACCTGGGCCCGTCGATAGGCGGGGGCTGCAGCGCGTTCACGGCGATCGGTCATTTCCATCTTGATCCCGTGCTCTCGGGCCTTTTCAGCCATGATTTCCCGCCATCGGCGAAACGAATTGATTGACGTCTCGACGCGTTCGCCGAAATCCGAGCGCATCGCAACGATCGCATGCACATGGACGTGCGGGCGCTTGCCACCCGCCTGCTCCGGTTTCGGGTCGTTGGCCGGGTCATGGATGGAGAAAACATAACGGTGTCCACCGAACTGCGCTGCCAGGAATTCACGCGAAGCGCTATGGAATGCCGCAACATCCGTTCCTGCGCGTGCAGACAGGATCAGATGCATGACATCGCGTGGCTTGCGACCATGAAGTTGCACTCGCCATTCCTTCTGCACGAGGTCACCGGCGATCTTGGCGTCGCCGACGGTCCTTCCTGTCTCGTCCTCGACCCGGCAATCATATCTTTCGACCAGATCGCGCAGACGGCTAGTTCCGTAATCCGTCCCGTTGCCGTAACCCGTAAATCGAAACCGGACCGCTTCGGGCATTCCAGCACCCCCGCGCTCCGACTGGCGAGCCTCATCGATGCGGGACTGCACGATCCGGGATGCTTTGGCATCTCCTGTCAGACGCTCACCGCCTGGGCTTCTCAATACGACCTGTCCCTCGACGTCGTAGCCAGAACCATCCGGTCGAGGTGAAATCGCAAAGGCGAACGCGCGATCCGCAACGGCCCACTTGATAATCTCTCGGCCGTACTCGTGAAGACGGATGCTTTCGTCCTCCCTGGTTTCAACTTCCACTCGGAACGATGCGATGTCGCGGCTCTCGGCGCGGTTCCCCATCAAATGATTCCATTCGCCACCAATGGAGGCCAGGGCATCGCGCCCATGCAGCTCTTCTCCCCGCTCGTTCTCGACCGGCACTTCGCCGTTGCGGGAGACGTAGTTGACCATTGCACCGAGCCGGCGACCTCCCCCGTACGACGCCATCTTGACGACGGCTGGCTGGCTTCCGGTCGCAACCCCCGTCAACCGCGTCCTCATGGTGCGCAGGGAAGAGCCACCGCCCGAGTGTGCAGGCCGCTGACCAGAATTCCTGCCCTGGGGAAACGACTTGCCAGTCAAACGCATCTCCGCGAGAGCGGCACTGCGGCGGCGGCGCTCTTCCTCATCGTCAGGCTTGCACGTCCCAAGAGAAAGATCGTGAAGAAACGCAGCGCGCCTGCGCTCCCACTCTGTCGTGAACGCTCCGAAAAACAGCTCCATTAAGACGCCCCGCCCTGCCGTCGACCGACGCGCGCCGTATAGCGATCAAGCTCTAAGGCGACAGATGCAAGCGCCGGCCAAAGGCTCGCGACCACCTCGGAGACATCAGCCTTCGTCAGGGCGGGTCCGCGATTGGCGGTCCGGACCAACCCGTTGAGATTGACGCCTATCGCTCTCAGCTCCCATCGAATCAGCGTCAGAACCGCTCGATCTTCATCGGTGAGAAACGGCAAAACCCCTGCCCCCTCCAGACTGAGCGATCTCAGAAAACCGGAAACGGTCATCCCAGCTGATGCCGCGGCTTGATTGATCGCGGCAAACTCAGAAGAACTGTACCGGGCATGGGCGACCTTTTCCCTCCGGTCACCGGGTCCGTTCGCGGGGTTTTTAACCGCCAAGCTCTTGCGATTGCGTGCTCGCAACGCCGCCTCCAGATTGGGGCGCCGGAAGGCGCCATCGACGGCTCGTCCGTCGATTGTAGCCAATTTGTATCACAAATTTGCGTATCCTGCCACAGAAAAATGACTTATTTGGTTACGCCACGACACTTGCATGCAAAGCAAAATGTGGAACGGCAAAAGCCGACGACATTTTCGAATGAAGGCCATCGTTGCAGAATTGAAACGGCGCAGATCGCACTCAGTCAGCGCGTCGAAGGGCTGTATCGTTATTTTCATTGGATTATTTCACACAAATGAGTTGCTGGAAGTGTTTATACAAAAGTGGCGTGTGAATATTCACCATCATATGGCGAGTATTTAACACGCGTGAGAGATCTGTCACATCGTTCCGGTCCTCTACGCGCCTGTTGCACCCTCAGGCGAAAGTGACTATATTGGTTATCGTGTCGCAGGGCCGCACGGCCGCACGGCCGGCGCGCGCAGCTATAAGTTGGCAATAGGAAAGACCATGGCCAGGATATATGCAGCAGTGAGCAATAAAGGCGGTGCGGGCAAGACGACCCTCGTAACGCTGATCGCCGGAGAATACGCACTCCGCCAGGAGCGCGTGCTTCTTGTAGATGCAGACCAGCGGCAAAACCTGTCCGGATGGTGGATGCTCTGCAATGCGAAAGGGAATGCTGCCGAGAACATCGAAGTTGTGGTGGCGGTGACCCATGGCGCCATCGAGAAGGTGATCCGTGAACGTGGCAAATCCGTCGACCTGATAATCATAGACGCCGCTGGCGTCGACAGCACGTTGCAGACCACCATCCTGCGGTCATCCGATCTTGTTTTGTCGCCCGTTCAACCGGCAATCAAGGAAATCGAGGCCGCAGGTCAGACCGTCGCCGCAGTCAACGAACTGAACGACGAGCTAGGCCTGGCTATTCAGCATTTGAACATCAGGACGCGGGTTACCCTGACGGCACGCAATCTGGAAGCATATCGATACATCCGACCGTTCGTCGCCGGACTGAAGGCAGAAGACTATCAGAACGACCTGCTCGATACCGAACTGTTCGAACGTAATATCTACCGAGAAATCCAAAATGGGCTTGGGACTCTGCAAATGCAGGAACTGACAGAGCCTGTCAGGAAAGCCCGCGCTGAGGTGAAGTCTTTAGTCGATGAAATCGAGCGCCGGCGGCTTATCGGTAGCGACGAGGTCGCGGCATGAGCAAGGCGGGCCTCGATCTCGGTGATTTTGCAATGGCGCCGCGCCGCCAGCCGGTCGGTGGAGCCAAGCGCAGCTCGACGGTGGCGGATCCGTTGTCGGAGGCTCCGGTTTTGGAGACTGCGGCACCCCCTGCATCATCCGCGACGGTTCTTCCGAAGTTGTCGCCAGAGGAGCGGCGGAACGCCGCGGAGAGCCGCGCCGTCAGCCAGGAGGGCGCAAGATTACGCTTGAGCGATCTTAGCCGCGCAAGACAGCGGACGATCAAGTTTTACGTCAACGTCGCTCTGGATTACCCGACCAAGGCGCGTCTTGTGCGTGCGGCAACTGAAAATGATGTCAAGATGACCACCATCATGTCAGCTGCGATTGACGCCTATCTGGCGGAGAACGGCTATTAAGCCCGTCGAGCCGTCGCGGATGGCAAGCCGGTCGATCCGGCGCAGCCACCCGAAACGCCCCGAAAACTGGCCCCTAGTCGGGGGCCAGGGTCTTCAGTTCGCGAATTGCAGCGGTGAGTTCGGCTTCGATCTGCCGCCGCTCTTCGATGCTCGGTGCGTTACGGAGTTCGGTGCGCAATTCCTCGATGTGCTGCTCGATCGTCATCGTCATCGCCTTAAGGTTTGTGAAAGATGAGATCTCGCGGATCCCAAGGGGAATGACGGGTCCAGGTTCGCGCCAGCGACCGGCGGCGCCGGCGTGCGGAGGTGCCGATTTCGTTGGAGCGCAGCGGAGGCGAAATTGGAGGGGCCGCGCGACCTTGAGGCGGCATTTCCGTTGGGATCAGACTGCCCCATCGCCAGCAGACAGGTTTGTCTCGTGTGCCCCCAACAAACCATCCACGCCCGATCGGCCAGAGAGGAGTAGAGACATTGACACGGCGCTATCAGATCGGCTCAGTGGTCGTTGAAGACGATGACCCCGCTTTCGTGGGCATCCTTGCGGACGCGTATGCGCGCAAGCTTCGCCCGCTCTGCCTGTGCCAGTTTCCATCAGGCATTCCGATGTACATCGCCTGGATCGGTGAGCAACCGGTTATCAAGCGAATGCCGCTGACTGGTAGCGATCACGATGCTGGATGCCCATCCTACGAGCCGCCCTACGAACTCTCAGGGCTTGGACCATTGATTGGCAGTGCGATCCAGATAGATGCTGCCGATGGGACTGCAGCTTTGAAGCTCGCCTTCTCGCTGACCAGGCGCGGCACCCACGCTCGAGCAACAGGTGATCAAACCGGCGAGGCTTCGGTCAAGAACGAGGCGAGAAAGCTGTCTCTGCGAGCGGTTCTTCACTACCTGTGGCACCAGGCAGGCCTGACGGAATGGACGGCCCATTGGGCGGGCAAGCGGCACTGGTTCCAGGTCCATGCTCATCTGACCGACGCCGCCCAGGCAATGACGGTGAAGGGCTTCTGCTTGACCGAGCGGTTGTTCGTGCCAGAAACCTTTCGTGCTGACGACAAGCCAGCCATCGAGCGGCGACGCACCGAAGCGTTGTCTGCTTTGCGCCCAACCAGCGATGGCCGCACAAACCTCATGCTGTTGATCGGCGAGGTCAAGGACTTCGCAACTGCCCGAAGCGGTCAGAAGATCGTCATCAAGCACATGCCCGGATACCCCCTCTTTATGGAGGAAAGCACCTGGAAGCGGCTTCAGGCACGCTACACCGCTGAACTGGAACTCTGGCGAGCTGAAGCGACTTTGCATCTTATCGTCATCGCGACATTCAGCCTCAGCCCCTCCGGTTTGAGTGTGATCGACGAGGTTGGGCTCATGTGTGTCTCCAAACATTGGATCCCCATCGAAAACGTCCATGAACAACGGCTAGTGGAGCGGCTCGCATGCCTCGGTCTGAAGAGCGTCAAGGGTCTCCGCTTCAATCTTTCGTCCACCCAGCCAATAGCCGCGGCCACCCTGCCCCATCACCGGAAAGGTCCGGTTGCCCTGTACATTGTACCTCCCGACACCGACGAGACCTTCAAGTTGGCGCTTAGCGATATGATCGCTGCGCGGCCGGATGTCGAGCCGTGGATATGGCGCGTCGCAGAAGGGGATATTCCGGACCTGCCGGCTCCTTGATGAGTTGATGCGTGAGACCCATCGTCGATTTGCAATTTTTTTGAATCGGTCGACTGCAATCGATTCAGAATTCTCGTTGGACACCGGAAACGGGACCGCAGATTCTGGTTTCATGATCCCGCAGCAATTCCAACTCTACATAGAACGCATTGACGCCAGAAAGAACATGGCGCGCTACTATATGCTCTCCATCCAGCCGACTTTGTTCGGGGAACCGTCGCTAACGCGGTGCTGGGGACGGATCGGCAGCCGTGGCCAGCAGAAAATACATCTCTTCCGGGATGAAAAAGAGGCCATCAGGCTTTTTTTGGAAATCCTGGCCCGGAAACGCAAGAAAGGCTATCTCGCGAGGAGTATCTGTGGAAATCACGGAGATAGGGCAAGAGTTGCTGCGCTGCCAGAATGACACGCCTCTCTGAAACTGCAAGGGATCATGCCATCAATCATGATGCGGAGGAAAAAATGACAACGACCAACGAAATCGCCGAAGAGATCGCAACTGAGCACGCACTGACGAAAGTCCAGGCTAAGGCGATTGTCGAAGGCGTAATCTCTGCCATTACAGCCGCAGCGCTCGCAGGCGACGAGACGTCCCTGCCGGGCTTCGGCAAATTCAAAGTAAAGCAGACGCCGGAGCGCGAAGGGCGCAATCCGGCAACGGGTGCGGCCATGACCGTGGCCGCGTCTAAGAAGCTGGCCTTCACGCCGGCCAAGGCGTTGAAGGACGCCATGAACAAGTAATCGAAGAGCCAGCAGGCCCGCCTTTCTGCGGGCCTGCTGGCATAAGGGTCAGTCCCGGTTTGGCCGAGACCAGATGAGCTGGAGGTCGCTCTCGCTTTCGACATCGATCAGCGTGGCGTAGATCGGGGCCGGGAAGGACGGATCATCCAGCTTGACGGAGAGATAATCGCGCCCCTCAGCGGACGTTTTGCGCCACGCTGCTCCGAACTCGACATTGCCCGAAAGGATGCGGAAGTCGGGACCTTTGTCGGAGGCGCGCTCAACGGCGCGGATTGTTGCCTTGACGTTGAGGTTCAGGGTCTTGATGGTGCCGGAGAAGCCGTTGCCGGAAGCGGTAAAAGAGCCGATGTTTGCCATTGTCGTTTTCCTTTCAGTTGCTCGGGCTGCGCCAATCGCGGCCTCGATGGCTGTCGATCAGACCGGGGGCGATCGGCCCGCACCTGCAAAGGCCGCAACGAAGTGGAGGACGGCCATGGCCGAGGCTTTCTTGTCTCGCGAGGAATGGGCGCGTAGCGTCCAGGGGAAGAAAACGAGCCGGCCGTTGCGGATGCCGATCGAGCCGAATAGCCTGAGGCGGCCTTCGGTCAGACATGCCTCATCGAGACCGCAGTGGTCGTGTCATGCCAACGTCGAAAGGAAATGCAATGGCGGGCTGCGGCGTCAATCCGCCAGCGACAATGCCGCCCCATCGATCCCCGCCGACTTCGACGCATGCAGATCGACGTCACGATCGCGCGACGCCTGCGAGTTTTCGGGCCACAGCCGCCTGTCTGACGGTGCTGGCGATGGTCTTGAGAAAGGCAGGACTGAAACTGCCAATCGGTGTGGTTCCTCTTCGAAGCTGATTTAAGTCAACCAATGCAGAACCTGCGCGTCGTCGCTTCAGCAGACACGGTTCGCAGTCGACAGGCATCTTGAACGGATACCTATGCCGTATCGCGTCGTGGCTCCAACTGCAGATCGTGAAGAAAGGCGACGGATCGCTGCGCTTGCGCTGCGGCACGGACGATGAAGCGCTTGTCATTCTTCAACACCGAGAGCCACGACGCGAGATAGCCGGCGTGGTCGGGGCGGGGATCCATCTCAGGCACGATGCCGAGGTCGGCGGCGAGAAAGACGGCGCCGAGTTCGGCGATCAATTCTTCGCGCGCGCGCTCCGTTCTGTCTTTCGTGTATCGAGAGAGATCGCGGTTCAGCCGGTGGGTAGCACCGGCCCAATGCACAGTTTCATGCGCGAGCGTTGCATAGTAGCTCTCGACATCCCGGAACGTCTCGATCGGCGGCATCTGGATGATATCCGGTCCCGGCGCATAAAAGGCCTTGTCGCCGCCGTGACGGATGACGGCACCGGTGGCCGCGAAGAATGCGTCCGCTTGAGCGCTCCTGTCGATCGGTCGAGCCCTTCCCTCATCAGGCGCGTATGTGTACCGGTCGTCAAGACCATCAATTTGTTCGGCATTGAACACAGTGTAAGCTTTCAAGAAGGCAATATCGCGCTCGATCTCCTGTCCCGCGGCGTCGGTCTCTGTCTTGCTGATGCGGTTGGCATAGACCACGACCGATCCGGTTTCGCCCCGTCTGACACAAGCTCCGATTTCCTGCGCTTGGCGATACGTCAACCAAGTCGACGAGGCATAGCCGCGAGACAGCGCTTCAGACCACAAAAGCAAGACATTGATGCCCGAATAGGGATCGCCGTTGTGGCGCAATGGCCGGGATACGCGACCAGCCAGATGTTTGTTGCTCCAGGGCTGGACCCACGGCCGCACGCCAGCGTCCAACGCCGCGATGATTTTGTCGGTGATGCGCGTATACACGTCCACGCGCTGTTCGGTTGTCTTATCGGCCTTCTTCATCGTCCTGTCCTCACTCTTGCAAACTGCGCCAATCGCGGTTCGTCACGGCGGTCGCTGAAGTGGCTGCCGGAGGCGGCGCACCCTGTGGGAGGAAAGATTGACTGTTGCCACCCTGGCGGATGGGCCGGAACGAAGTGGAGGACGGCTTGGCCGTTGCGGCGGACCACAGCCGGCAGCGCTAGACCGCTTGGCGGGACGAGCCGTGGACTGCGCATGTCTTTCAATGCAAAAAGAGCCGGCGCTTAGAATGCGCCGGCATCACTGTGGGGAAGGAACCGCCTCTCGCTCCTTCGGTTCAATCGAAGGCCGACATCTGCAGCGACGCAGCCTTCTGGTCGATTGACGGGGCCAAAGCCGCAGAACCGGCGCGTTCATAGGGCTTCCAGGTTTCACCGGTAATGTCCTCGTAGGCGGAGACCGTGCCTTCGGCTGCCATGCGCAGCGCGTGGGCCTGCAGGCCCATGTTGGCTGCGAACTCGCGCTTGCGCTGAGCGCGACTGTCGAAACCCACCGGACCGTCGAGGTCCTCGTCCCTGGTATCGTTGGAAAGCTTGGTGGTGAGATCGCGGGCCTCTGTGACCGCGCGGCTGTAGAATTGCCCGGCGCCATAGGCTGAGCCGACAAACGATCCGACGATGCGTTGCATGTGGATCTGCATCGCCTTTTCGGCGAGGCCATCTTTCAGGGCATCGGCGCTTTCGATCAACTGACCGCGGTGGAGGTCGCGGATCCCGTCGCTGTCGATGAGGGCAAGGCCGAAGCTTTCGGAAATGCGCAGTGCCTGGGCTGTATCGGGGCAGGCGTGCCTGACCATCTCGAGTGTGGTAGCGCGCTGGGATTTGGCGGAGCGGTTCTTCTGGGTGGAGCGATTGTGCGGTGCCATGATCGAATCCTCTATGAGCGATGTTTCAGCGACGCCCGGGGTGCCGGTTGTCGTCCGGCTCAGCCCCTCGGGTGCGGGCTAAACGACATGGGCACCAGCGGCCCGGCCCAAGGTCAGGGCATCGCCAGGAGGAGCGAGGATGGTTTGCGGATGGTGCTGCCCGCACTTGCGGGCTGCGACAGACGCGGGCCTGCCTTGCGACGAGGCGATGATCCTGCCGCAACGCGGCGCGAAAGCGGCCTTTGACCGGGACGAGCCCATGTCAGACCGCAGCAGAACCGAGGTGCTGTGCCAGCCGACACTCTGGTCCACGACAGCATAATGCAATCGCCATAGCGATCCGACAATGGTAACGCCGCATCACCCTCAGAGAGCACTGACAAATCTCGGACCCGGCAGACCCCGGTACAAGCCGGCTGCCCCGTTCCCTCACTCCCGTGCTTCGCTCAGCGCCCTTACCCACCTTCGACTGACCGGGCTTACCGCTCTCACCCGGCTCAGTTGATATGCATGCCGTGATCAGTGAATGGCCCGTGCCGTGCTTTGCATTTCTACCGCGCCTTCCTTTGTCGTGTCCGCTTCTCCCGCTGGGAGCGACAATCCTGCTGCCGTGCCCAGATCCTGCGGTAGAGCTCGATGAAATCGATCACCTGATTTCGAGGTGGGTCGCTGTCTGTGGGCGCAGTAGTCATTGCCTTGCCGCCCAGGTCACGAAGCTGGACGGACCGTCATACGGCTGGTGCTTCAGTGAATCGATGACGAAGCCATGTCGGCCAATCCTGTAGTCGGAGCCTGGAACCAGGAACCGTCGTGCGCCGGTCTCGCCCCGGATCCCGCCGAGCGTCGCGATGCATTCGACGAAACCGGGCCTGTGATCGGAATTGAGGGCCGCGATGACGACCCAGTCGTTGCGGTGGAGGTTCTCGAATTCCTGCCGGTCACGCATGTGAGACTGACTGCCGTTCAGGATTGCGCCCGTGACGCGCTCGTAGGCATCAGGGAAATAGTCGCGAAGCGTCCGATCGGCCAACCGACGTTCATAGGTCGTGAATAGATCCGGGAAAGCATGGGCAACCTTCGCCCATTCACAATCCTCTTCGTAAAATTCGGTGTCATTACGATAGAGGGCATGGACGGTGCCATTGGCATTCTCGTCGAGATGGAAGCCGCCGTGGCCAGCGGTCGAATGCAGAATTATACCGTCGGCATATCGTCGCGAGACCTGCGCCATGCCCCAAGGCGTCGATGCTCCCGCTCGTATCGTCGGCCGGTCCAATGCCTGAAGCTCAGTCTCATGCGCCGCTTTTTCTGTGGCCATGTCATCATGGATTTCCGTCATGACAAACTCCTTCTGATTGCTCGAAACAGAAACGCCGCCAGCATGAGCCAGCGGCGTTGGTTCAGATCCTGAAGCCTGGTGCTATTCGGCAGCCTCGCGGAAACCTTCGTCCGCCTCTTCCCCGGCGGCGGAGTGGTCCTCGAGCGTACCAGGAACGTCGTCGGCATCCTGCAATCGGCTGTCGACGCTGATGTGGCGTCCGAACCACGACCGCACGTCCTCCGTGGAGGGCGCGAGCAGCGCTGCCGGATGCACCAGCTTTCCCTCGGAAAAATGCTCGATCAGAGCAGAGCGTGTATCCGTCACCTTGATCCGACCGGGGACGCCTGCCGCCTCTGCCGCAGCCTCCAGCGCATTGCGTGACAGGCATGAGAGGAAGTCTTCAGTCGCCATATTGGGCAGGAATTGATCGGCGCCGATCGCGTCGCCGGCAATGCGGGCAATCAGGCCGCTATCGGAGCGATTGCGGCTCAGAGACAGGACTTCAATCAGCACCGAGCGCGCAGCCTGCACCAGCGTCTCGCGATCGAAGGCGAGCTTGCCGTCTTCGCCAATCAGCCGTGCGGCGTGCGGGCCGCATTTGGCATGACCGTAGGGATTGTCCGATGCACCGCTGGCGATGCTGACATTTGTGCCGGTGAAGGCCAGAATGAGCAGAGCCATCAGCGTATCGTCCTCGATCGGAGCACGGGCAATCGCCTCGTGCAGGGCATCGGTTCGCAGATCGCCGATCATGTCGAGACCCTTCTGGGTCACATCGGGCCGCGCCTTCGAAGCTTCGAGCCCCTCGACGACGGTTTCGACACCCTCGGCATCCTTGACCAGCTTCGGCTTCTTCACTTCGGGCATGCGATAGGCAACGGACTGAACCGAGCCGTCGCGCGGGTTGATGTACCAGCCGGTCAGGTCGCCCTTGCCCGGCTTGCCGTAGACCTGTTGCGCCTTTGCCGGGAGCTTGACCTGGCCGTATTCGTTGGCCTCGATGACCGAACCTCGTTTCGGCAGGTTATTCGACAGCCATTCCTGCTGCGCCCCGAGAAACGCCTCGACATCTGTCGTATAGCGGCTGTCCTCGTCGGCGGGTGCAAACAGGTCTTCGACCCAGAGGATACCATAGGCCTGCGCCAGTTCGTCGCCGAAGCTTGCGTGCTTGGCGAGCATCCGGGTCGTGGTCAGTGCCCGGGCCACCTCCCACCACGACACCTGCGGATCCTGCTTCTTCGGCTTGTACTTTTTCCACACCTCTGCCTGGTCGTCCTGACCGGCCGCGGCGATCGTGCGCAGCTGCTGCTCGTTCGGCATATCGCCACGCGCCATCTGGTCGAGCATGGCGGGCAGGATGTTGGCCAGAAGCCGCAGCTTGCGGATCTGCCGGCTCGGAAGCGCCAGCGCCATGGCGATCGATTCCTCGGTCCATCCCAGGGCAACCAGCCGTTCGATAGCGCGCCACTGGTCGACAGGGTTCAGCGGTTCGCGGGCGATGTTCTCCGCAAAGGACTGCATGGCGCCGAGATCGTCGGAGGGATCTGCCAGGAGCAGCGGGATTTCCAAGAGATCCGCAGCAATCGCCTGGGCGGCGCGGCGGTGACCGAAGATGATGATGTAGCTGTTGCCGCCCTCCGGATCGAGCTTGACGATCGGTGGCTGGACGACACCGATGGCTCGGATCGATGCGCAGAGCAGCGCGTCGGACTGGGTTGAGGATTTTGACTGGCGGGACCGGTCAGGATTGTCCTTCAGGCTGCGCGGATCGGCTGTAATCAACTGCATGGGAATGACCTCTCAGGTTTCGGGCGGACGGGCTGTCCAAACCTTCTCTTCTTCTTCTCGAAGACATCTCCCGAACCGCAGGACGAGCCGGCGGCTGCAATTGCGCCGGAGCAGACCTGGCTTGCGGGAGAGCGAGGCACACCTGCCTTGCGAGACAAGCTGGCCCGGTCTCGGCGACCGGCGCGATTGAGGGAACCGGCAGCCGTTGGACCGTCCTTGCGAAACGGTTTCCTTGCCTCCTTCCTGCCCTCCTCGTCGCCCTCCCTTCCATTTCGAAGCGATGTCACACGATTTTAAGCAATTGCTGCTGAACTCACGTGATGACAAAGCCGCCGCGCAAAAAATCCCAGCCGTTTTTGCGGGAGACGGACGCTCCGATCCGCTCGCGACCGCGCAAACCACGCGATCCCGCGCAGCCTCAGCTTCCCTTCGATCCGATGCCAGATCGCATCGAACCATGCCTGGCGCTGTTGACGGCAAAGCCGCCGTCGGGACCGGACTGGATCTACGAGATCAAATGGGACGGCTATCGTATTGCGGTCCACATCGAGCCGAACGCGGTGCGGATCATCACACGTGGCGGTCATGACTGGACCGACAGGTTTCCGGCAATCGCCGCCGCTGCGCGCAAGCTTGGCATCGGGACCGCCATCCTTGATGGGGAAGCCGTCGTCCTCGATGCCAAGGGCCGATCAGACTTCGGGGCGCTGCAGCGTTCACTTGGCGGGCGCAGGGGCAGACAAGCGTCAGACGATGCTATTCTCTACGCATTCGACCTTTTGTATTTCGACGGCCATGACCTGACGAACATGGAGCTGTCGGGCCGCCGACACCTGCTGGAAGACCTGATCGGCGAAAGCCAGGACGTAATCCGCGTTTCGCTGGAGGTCGAAGCCGATGGCACGACACTACTGGCGGCCGCGCGTGAACACGGTCTGGAAGGCATCATCGCCAAGAACCGCGACAGCACCTACCGCTCGGGTCGGCTGGGCGACTGGCTGAAGATCAAATGCATCCAGAGCGAAAGCTTTGTGATTGTCGGATACGAACCGTCCACTGCGGCGCGCGGTGGGATCGGCAGCCTGCTGCTGGCAGCCTACCAGGGTGACGCGTTCGTCTATGTCGGCTCGGTCGGGACGGGCTTCAAAGAGAAAGAGGCAATGGAACTGCGCCGGATGTTGGACACGCTGCAGACCAAGCGTCCGCCGGTTACGGTCGATAAGAAGGGGGTCGTCTTCGTCCAACCGACGGTGATTGCCGAGATCGAATATCGAGCCTGGACCGACGATGTCAAATTGCGGCATGCCTCGTACAAGGGCCTGCGGGAGCTGCAGGACAACGCGGCGATCTACAAACTCGGTAAGTAGCGTCCTAAGGTGCCAAAACGAAAGGGCGCTCGACCCATTCGGGGAGCGCCCTTCCAACCCGGACAGTTTCAAACGCGCGGCAATCGCCACTGTGAGGCAAACTATCGAAACGGGTGATGACCGATAGATGTGTATGGTCCGACCCCGTTTCAAGTGACGGTGGATATGCCGTTTTTTACGCGGCTTCCTGGCGGTCCTCCTCTGGTGCGTCGGCGGTTGCTGCAAGATCCCTTTCGATCTCGTCAAGTTGGCTCAGCTTGAGTTCGAGCTCGGCTTCGAATGAGAAGCGTTCACCCAGACGCGGCGTATAGGAAGCGAGACGCCGTTTCCCATCGATGAGCCGATTGCGATGGCTCTCACGCTCATGTTCAAACCCGCCGAGAACATGCTCGAGCCGGGAGATGGCCCCGATCGGCGTCGTGGTCACTGGAAGATCGATCTCGTAATCGCCACCGGTGCGCCGAAGGCGTGTCTTGTAGCAGTAGCCATCCTTGCCAAACCTCTCGCCATGATAGGCGAGATCGAAGCCGCCGATCGTGGCAATGATCACCTCCTTCTCCTCCTGAAGCTGAACCAGCGTCAGGATTTCTTTCATCAGCACGCGGCCAGCGAGTTTGCGCTCGTCGAATGTGTCTTCGCCAACTTGCATGACAAAGGCGTCGCCAGATGTTGGGGCCAGCAGCTCGATATCCTTGCCCACATCCTCGATCCGACGGCTGGAAAACTCGATATCCCGTTCGGCATCGCGGATCTGGCGCCGGATCGCATGCTGATCGTCGATATGGGCGGCGCGCAGGCGATCGAGGCGGGCGATCTCGGCCTCCAGCCCGGCCTTCTGCATCAGACGTTCGTCGCCGGACGCGATGGCCTTGGCCATGGCAAACTGGTTGGCCTGCCCCTCGGCCATGTCCTCTAGCCGACGGACACTGGTATCGCCGGACAGGGCCGCCGCAATGAACCGAGCCTTGCGCTCATTGTTCTGCCACATGGTGGCGTCGAGACTCCCGAGCGTCGCATAGGCGAAGACATCGACTTCGTCATGCTGGTTACCCTGGCGGATGATCCGGCCCTCGCGCTGCTCGATCTGCGATGGCAACCATGGGACATCGAGGTGATGGAGCGCCTTTAGCCGAGCCTGGACGTTGACGCCAGTGCCCATGGTTTCCGACGAGCCGATCAGCACGCGGACCTTGCCGGCATTGAAGTCGTTGAACAGCCGCTGCTTGGCATCCGACTTTTTGTAATCCTGCATGAAAGCGATTTCGGAAGCCGGCACGCCAAGGCGGACGAGCTCATCGCGGATCCATCTGTATGCGGAAAAACCGCGGGATGCCTCGACATTGACCGTGCCGAGATCGGAGAAGATCAACTGTCCGGCGCCAGGCCGGTCGAACGGGTTGCCGTCTTTGCGGCGGTATTCCGCCTGCCCGGTTTCCTGCCAGATTCGATGGGCATTGGCGACAAGTGCGTTCAGCTTGTTGGCTCCCTCGTTGCCCATCGCCTGATCAACGAGCCGCAAATCAATGGCCGCATGGCGACCGTCGGTAATGACCGAGAGCAGGATGTCATCGCCGGGCTTGGCCGGGCCATCGCGCATCTCAATCGCCTTGATCCGCGCGTCCAGCTGTTTCTGGTACGCCTTGAAAGCAGCGGTTGGCTCTGCAGTGACGATCTGGCGCTTGCCGCCGGAGACGTCGGGGACCTTCACATAGGTCCTGAGATCCGCCGGCAGCACGACATCGGCGAACGACCGGAACATGGCAATCAGTTCCGGCACGTTGACGAACTGGCTGAAGCGCGTGACCGGCTTGTATTTGCCGGATGGCTGCAATTCAAGTTCGGTCGAGGTATCGCCGAAGGTCGACGCCCAGGCGTCGAACTCGTGCAGGCCGCGCTCTGACAATGCTTGCAGATCCATCATCCGTTGGACGGAGAACATCTCGCCAAGCGTATTGGTGATGGGCGTGCCCGAGGCCAGCACCAGTGCCCTGCCCGAGTTCTTCGTCTCAATAAAGCGGGATTTGACGAACAGGTCCCAGGCACGCTGCGAGCCGTTCGGATCCACACCGCGCAACGTCGCCATATTGGTGGCGAAGGACAGCTTGCGGAATTCCTGCGCCTCGTCGACGATGATCTGGTCGATGCCAAGCTCGGAGATGGTCAGCAGGTCGTCCTTGCGCGTTGCCAGCGCTTCGAGCCGTTCCTTGTGACCTTCTTTCATGCGCTCTATCCGCTTGCGCGACAACCGGTCCTGGCTGTCGACCTTGATCAGAAGCTCCTCGTAAAGCTCCAATTCGTTGTGGATCATCTGGGCCTCGAAGGCCGATGGCACCGCGATGAACCGGAATGCCGAATGGGTTATGATGACGGCATCCCAGTTGGAGGTCGCTGCCCGTGACAGGAAGCGGTGACGTTTTTCCCTGACGAAGTTCGTCTCGTCGGCGACCAAAATGCGGGCATTCGGATAGAGGGCCAGAAACTCGCAGGCGGCCTGGGCCAGGCAATGGCCGGGCACGACCAGCATCGCCTTGTTGATCAGGCCAAGCCGGCGCTGTTCCATGATGGCGGCCGCCATGGTTAGCGTCTTTCCAGCACCGACGGCATGGGCGAGATAGGTGGCGCCAGCTGAGATAATCCGCCAGATGCCGCGCTTCTGATGACCGTACAAAGAAAAGGCGCCAGAGGCGCCGGGGAGTTGCAGGTGATCGCCGTTGAAGGATCGCGGGGCGATATTGTTGAAAGTGTCGTTATAGACCCGAGCCAGCCGATCGGTGCGGTCCGGGTCAGACCAGATCCACGACTGGAATGAGGCCTTGATCTTGGCGAGCTTTTCCTTGGCAGCTTCGGTCTCCACCGTATTCAGCACCCGGCGCTCGGTCTCGCCATCGCGGATCGTATCGAATATCTGCGGCAGGCTAGAGTTCAGAGCATCGGACAGAAGCTGGCCGGCATGGCGGCGATGGGTGCCCCATTCCGTCGTGCCTGATGCCGACCATTCCAGCTGCCGGGCGTTGACCGTCCAGGTCGCCAGTTCCGGCAGATGATGGATAGAGATCTCCGCCTCCATGGTCTGCTTGACGAAGGCGACGACATCTTCTGCCGGGATCCACGGTGCGCCGAGACGGGCAGTGATGTCGGAAGGCCTGAGGTCAGCGGGCTGGACGCGCTCAAGCTCCGCGACATTACGCTCAAAGGCGGGGTCGAGATCAGCGGCGGCGCGAGCAAGAATGAGCTTCGAGCGGACCGCACCGGACAGGTAGGCATCGGCCATCTGCCAGGAACCATCAGACGGATCGCGGAAGATCGCCTCGTCCAACTCTCCGAGAACATCCTCAACGTCGCGATGCAGCAGCTCGGCGATATGATCGGGATCGACATGGCCGCGTTCGTTCAGAACAACCGCGAGCGCATCTGATGCCGAGGTGATCACGGGCGCGGGCGGCGGGGCGATCACCCGTTCAGTAAAGATCGGACCGGGTTTGGCGGTGTTGGTTTCCAGATCGTAATCTTCGATCGAGGCCACCAGCCAGCAATCGGGATCATCGAGAAATGGCGCGATATTTGGCCGGCGATGAACCTCCCTGACCTCACCGGTTTCCGGATCCTCCGATGTCGAGACTGAGGTGAAGTTGATGGGACCGAACTCGCGCACGAAGCGCGACCAGGCGATGCGCAGCGCGACCTGCGCCTTTTGCCAGGGCTGGTCGCGCTCCTGAAGCTTGAGGATGAGCCGGACCGCGTCGCGGATCGGGATCAGCTTCCGGATGATCAGGGCGTGCTTGGCGAAGATGCCGTCGGTGCTGCGGCCCTTCCTGACTTCGACCGGGACAGCAACCCCGTCCACCACCTGCATCAGCGCCGTGGCCTTGCCGATGAAATAGCTGCCCTCGCGCACCTTTGGATCGGCGGGCCGCTCTGCCATGGCTTCCGCAACTTCGTCCTCGAGCGCGAAGTCGATTGTGGACGCCTCACCGTCGTAGATGTCGGCTGGTAGCTGACCGATCGCGGCGTTCAGGCTCGTCTCGAGATCATCACCGATCGGGAGGCAGGTATAGGTCTCGCCGAAGGGACCTGACGTGATCGCATGCCGTCCCAGCACCATGTCGGGATGATCGACGAACCACCTGTTGATACGGACGCTGTCGCCCACACCTTCCACCCTTACATCCGCGAGATCGACCCATCTGTCGTCTCCAGCCTGCTCTTCGACGCGGCGTTTCCTGAAGAAGAGGATATCGACGACGACATCCGTGCCAGCGTCTGCGCGAAAGCTGCCTTCGGGAAGGCGGATCGCGCCAATCAGATCGGCTATGCCGGCGATGTGTGCGCGGGCGCGGGCGTCTGCTTTGTCCATTGTGCCGGACGATGTGACGAAGGCGGCGAGCCCACCTGGCTTCAGCCGATCGATCGCCTTGGCAATGAAATAGTCATGCAGCCGCAAGCCGAGAGAGCGGAACGCCGGATCACTTTTCACAGGGCGATCCGAGAACGGTGGATTGCCGATGGCGAGATCGAAATGTGCCGGCAACTCGGTCCGCGCGAAATCGCCATTGAGTATTCTGGCCCCCGGCTGCAGCAGTCGGGCGATACGGGCGGTAACGGGATCGAGCTCGATGCCGGTGACATGGCTCACCCTCGACAGCGCATCCGGGATCAGGGCCGGGAACATGCCCGTGCCGATGCCCGGCTCCAGGATCCGGCCACCGTTGAAGCCCATGCGGATCAAGCCCGACCAGATGGCACGAACGATAAAGTCCGGCGTGAAGTGGGCATATTGCGTGCAGCGCGCCAGAGATGCGTAATCACCGGGTGCTACGGCACTTTCGAGATTGCCGCCGAGCTCCTCCCAGCCTTTGCGAAACGACATGTCGCCCGGACGGCGGAATATGCCGTTGGCCAGGTCCGATGCGCCGAAGCCGGTGAACTTGATCAATCTGGCCTGCTGGTCAGGACGCGCCGGTAATCCCTGACGCTCGATCTCGCCCGCCAGCAGGATGGCGGCAATATTGTCGCGTGCCCGGTCGCGCCAGGATTTTGCGAGACCGCGAGAACCCTGCAGCCGGAAATCCATCTTTGCCCGCATCTGCGTTGTTCGCTTTGGTTCTTTGCGAACTGGGACTGCAGGTGCCGGCGTCGATGGTGGCGGGTCATCGTTGAGATCGCTCCTGAGCTGCGCTGTGAAACCCGGCACACCGAGATCGAAGCCGGATGAGAGAGCTGTATTGCCGAACAGGTCGGTGATGGAAGGATCGTCATGCGCCATTGGAAAAACTCCTGTGAGTGGGCGCGCCGAGACACACTCGCGGGAAGAAGCGGGCGTTTTCAGGCTGCTGATGGTGGAGGTTTGGAAATGAAGGCTGCGGTCAGGCAGCGATGGTTCCCGGAAGTCGACGGAACTGCACCGGAAGCTTGGCGGCAATCTCCTCGTCGGTCAGATCGTCGAGCAACTTCCAGATCTTGCCTTGGGCTGAGGGATAAACGAGCACGATCTGGCGATTGCGCAGATCGGCCGGAAAGCGACCGTCGGCATAACCACGAAAATCCGGACCTGTCGCGCTCCAGATGTGATCGAGCTTTTCTTGGTCGCTCATGGCGGGCACCGGCCGGGACTCACGAGCGATGATTTCGGCGCGCATCCGGTCGGGCGACTGGCGATCGCTAAGATCGCAATAGCCGTGAAACCAGCGGCGGCGATCGTCGATCGTCAGCGCGAAAAAGACGCTTGTGACGCTGGCAGCCAGAAACTCCCGCATGGCGAACATGTCGCCGCGATAGAAGAGCGGCGGCACAATTTCGAACATGTGCTCGTGATCGGCTTCTGATATCTCAAACCACTCGCCTGTATATCGCGTGCCGTTTATCCTGTTATCGTCGAACGGCGCCTGGGCGTGCCGGTTGAATAGCGCATACATCTCGTGCCGACTGGCGACACCTTCGAAAACCTTGCGGATTGCGGGAGAAACGAACACTTGTGGCTCCTTCGGGGTTGCGACTGAAGCGAAGCCTGATCGACGTCTCTGTTCAGTCCTTTGATCACCCCTCCTCAGCGGGCGCCTCGCGGGCAGCGGGTCAAGGGCCGCCGTCAGGCGGGCGGCGGCTTCACCCTTGATGCGCTGTCCGCGTATGCGGCAGCTCTCCTCTCTCCCTCATCTCCTTCAATTGCTCATTCCAGTCTCCACATCGCGGCCTCACCCGCGAGAAATCGCAACCGGTGCTATCCGCCATCTGGCGCAGGCGATCGGCAAAAACCTCACCCTGGACATTGTTGTCTGTCGCGGCCACCAGCCACGCGCCCTCCCCGGAGGCTAGGTTTTCCAACGCGAGCGCGGTTAGCGGCGACCAACCGCCTCCGGTGCTGACATAGAGCGTGTCGGATCTTGTCTGCTCGAACGCGGTCAAGCTGAGCGCATCGATCGCCGCCTCTGTGACACAAATCCGACGAGCGTCATTCATTCCAAACTGGAAGAGCGTCTTGGCGCCACCGGTGGAAAACCCGCGCCACTCGGGACCTCGCTCTTCCCAGCCGATGACGGCGCCAGCCGCATCGACATGTTTTGCCCACATCGAGCCATATGGGCCTTCTCGAAGCACATCTGCTTCAATCGCGGCTGAAATGACTTGCCATGGCAGCGCCCGGCATTGTTGGAGGTAAGTCCACGTCGCCGATCCGCGCCACGGCCGTTTTCTTTGGTTCCAGCGGTCAGCGACGGCAGCCTCTGTTTGGGTTTGACGGAGAGGCTTCTCCCAGGTCGGTACGGTTGGCTGAAACGCGACCAGATCGCCGACCACCGCCAGGGCCTCGGCAAATCCGATCCCATGGAGATAGCCTGCGAGCGCGAAAACATCGCCCTTGGCATCCGAACGAGCGTCGAACCAGCCCCTGTCGTCGTGGATCACGATGATGACGTCGTCGTCGCGGCGGAATTTGATTGCCCGGCGCGTGCTTTCTTTTCTGTCTATCGCGAAGCCCTCATGCTCAAGGACGGCTGCGCAGCCCACCCGGGTACGCAGCTCTTCGATGTCATTCTTTTCCATATCACTTCCCTTTACTTTCCTGACTTTTCGGACTGGCAGCGCCCAGGCCGCGAAGATGGAAGCGCGCAAGGGCGCGGTTCGAAATGTGCAGATCTGCCGGACAAGCTCGCGGCGAAGCCTCTCTTGCGCGCGCATCAGCGCAAGCGGTACGCCTTCCCCCGAAGGGGTGATCGGCTCAATGAGCCGATCTATAGGCAAAGGGGTCATATTCGTTGATGATGGCGTCTTCATCGCCGTCATACTCGGCGGAAGGCATGACGCCGATCTCGCCATCGATTTCGAAGAGGGTGACCGGGACCATCAGGGTCCGGGCAAGATCGAATGCTTGGTTTTGTGCGAGGCTGAGATCCGACATGTGAGGCTCCATCCGTTGGCGGGGCCGATCCCCGCTCGATGGCGCCCGTTCGATCCGGACCCGGCCGCGGTCACCGCGCAGGCGTAGCAGAAGAGGTCGCAGTAGCTGCGAACCCCTTGCGGGTTGACCGTCCAAGGACGGGACTGGATTAGGGATGCCAGACAAGAGAGCTGGGTTCGGCAACGCTGGCGGCTGGTGCGACCGTGCGTGCGCCTAAACCAAAACCTACTACGCAGATCAACTGCCCTGAATGCTCATCTGCTAACGCGCGAAGGCGGGAATAAATCTTCGCTGAGGCAATCTGGCGACGTCTAGTGAAACGACCGGAAAGGTGTTGCGGTTGCTCTTATATGGCTGCAGCATTGGCAGGAATTCTGATGCGGGTCGCATAGGCTCTCGAAGGGTGTCCAACCCTGCTGAACTTGACGAAGCCGTCATGTTAACCTATATGTACGTCGTGGCATAAAGAGCATTTTTAGTCGGCTTCACCTGTGAATTGGCCCGCTCATGTGGATGGTAAGCTTTACAGGAAGCTTATCTGCTGGACATTAGGTTGGTCTCCGAACCCTTGAGCTAAGGCGACACTGCTACTGCAATCACACCAGTTTTCACACCACGGTTCCCACACCTACCTGCACGACTGCGGCTGGTCGATCGCAGCAGTTGAAAGGTATCGAACGTACGACAGCTATCTGCACACTGCCGTTATCTGGACCAGGGATTGATCACTTTCAGCCCAGCAGCCTCGAAAGGGCTTGTGTCGAGAGTTGCGACGGCGAGGCCGTTTGCTGCCGCTGTGGCTGCAATGTAGCCGTCAGCCGTGCCGATCGCTTTCCCGGATACTCTAGCGCGTGTCATCATTTCGGAATAAAACTGAGAAGTAGCCAGATCGAAGGACAGGACACGTCCGGAAAAGTGGGGCAGCACTTCGCCCTCAAGCCGGTCGCCAAGGATAGTTTGCCGTTTTCCTGGCGGCATAGCAGCGATCCCGAAGCGAAGTTCAGCAATCGTTATTGTGGAGAGGAACAGCGTTTCGATAGCTTGGGCGTCCAACCATGCAATCACTGCCACATCAGGAACCAGTGTCCAAGGCTCGGATATAACGTTGGTATCGAGCAAGATCATTCGAAGGTCATCGGTTCAGCAGGTGTTTTGTCGCGAGTATTCTGCAGGGCTTCAGCGTCGCTGTCGGGGAGCTCGGCATCACGACGAATGGCCGTCAGCAGGGAACCGAGTTTAACACGTTCAGGAGGACGAACAGCGGCTTCAATAATGTCACGGATCTCGGCCTCGGTGCTCCGGCCATGATGAGCCGCTCGCACCCGCAGAGCACGATGTGTTTCGTCAGAAAGGTTCCGAATGGTCACTGCCGGCATTGATATCATCCCCATAGATATGATGGATTTGATATCAAAATATGCAGAATGACGCAAACTTCAAGGGGTTATCAATGCGCATCCCGTTTATCTGAATATCCCGCCTTGATAGGATTTGAACCGCCGACCACTCAGTCTAAAAACTTTATTTATACCGAAATCAAGAGGATGAAGCGTACCCATTTATGGAACTTTGTCTGATCGAGAGCCCGCGCACTGACGCGATGCAAGATATTCTCGCCGGAACGAAATCAGTAGCCGCGCGCCATGTTGACGGTTGGCGGCAATTGGCCGGTTCTGCGATAGTCGCCGATATTCTTCGCCACGATGGCAGCCGCTGTTTCGGCATCGGTTGGCGCCGAGATGTGCGGCAGGATGGTGATCGACGCATGTTGCCACAGCCGGCTATCGGCAGGCAGCGGCTCGACTTCAAACACATCAAGCACGGCGTGCTTGATGTGACCGCTCTCGAGAGCCGCAACGAGATCGGCCGTCATGACGATCTTTCCCCGCGCGAAATTGATCAGGGAAGCTCCGGACTTCATGCGGGAGAAGAAATCGGCATCCAGCAGGCCCGACGTTTCATCGGTCAGCGGCAACAGGCAGGCCAGAATATCGCTTTTTGCCACGACCTCGTCGAGGCCGTCAGCACCAGCATATGTTTCAATATCGGCGAGCTGTTTTGGCGAGCTGCTCCAACCGGCAACCTTGAACCCGGCATCCCGCAATCGAAATGCCGCCGCTGCTCCAAGTGCACCCAGTCCCAGAAGACCGACGGTGACGCTATCGGGTCGACGATAGGGTAGCTGATGCCAGTTCCCATCGCGCTGCTGGGAGGCATAGGCAGGCATGTCACGGAACAGGTAATAGGTCCAAGCCAGCACAGCCTCGGCCATGGTGCGTGAAAGCTGGGGATCAACAAGCCTGACAATCGGCTTGGCCGTCGCACCCAATTCGCCGACGAGCCGCTCGACACCCGCCCAAAGGCTGTGAATCCATACTAGGCCCGGCAGCTGCAGCAGGTCTGCGGGATCAGGATTGGCGACAATTGCGATATCGACTTCAGCCCGCTCCGCAGCACTCAGCGACTGGAAGGACATGATGCGCTCGCCAGTCATGATACCCGACAGTCGGTTGACCCAGGCTGCCTCGCCCGAAGCGTCCAGGCGGGTAACAACTGCTATTATATTCTGCATGTCTTCCTCAGGTGTTTGCGCTCAACCAGGCCATGGCCGTATCGCTACTTATGGCGATGCGCAGCCAGCAATGCCAGCAGTTCCGCCATGACGGTCGCAGCAAGCAGAGCCGTTATCTGTCCGGGGCCATCATAGAGCGGGTTGACCTCGACCACGTCGCAGCCGACGAAATTGATGTTCTTGAGTGCTCTCAACAGCAACAGCGTCTCGCGCGCGGAAGGGCCGCCGGCTTCCGGCGTCTCGACGCCTGGCGCGGCAGCGGGATCGACGAAATCCATGTCGAAAGTGATGAAGGCTGGACGTCCTGCAGCACGCTTGGCGATGCGGTCCGCGAGCGCAGGGATACCAATCTCGAAGATATGATCTGTTGTCACAACGTCATAACCCAGATCGATCGACTGGCTTATGTCAGTCGGTTGAAAGAGCGATCCACGCAGGCCTATCTGTATCGAGTGTTGCGGATCAACGATGTTTTCTTCAACGGCCCGACGGAAAGGCGTCCCGGCGCTGTATTTCTTGCCGCCAAAGTAATTGTCCCAGGTATCGCTGTGGGAATCGAAATGGATAAGTGCCAGGGGGCCATGCCTGGTTGCCACGGCGCGCAGTTCTGCCAGCGTCACGGAATGGTCTCCACCAATCCCACAGGGCACGATGCCGCGCTGAACCAAGGCCGAGACCGAGCGCTCCAGACATTCCAGCGTTTCCATTTCATAACCGGGAACGACAGTCGAATCACCGACATCGGCCACCCGCAATGCCTCGAAGATGTTGATGTTGTTACGATAGGGATTGATCGGCCTGAGCATGACGGAGGCCGTTCGGACAGCATTCGGCGCGAACCGTGCGCCGGTGCGGTATGGCGCACCGGAATCGGCCGGCAGGCCGATGATGGCTGCATCCAGTCCGTCCAGCTCCGCGGCCAACGGCAACCGCATGAAGGTTGGAGGACCGCAAAAGCGAGGCGTTTCCAGAGAGTTTACGGGCAGCACAGACATCGACAATCGTCCTCCGCTTTCGAACGCCAGGGGTCCATAGGTTCCGCAAGCGCAAAGGTTCGCCGTGGCAAGTGCTGCCTGCCACGGCGTTCAACAGAACACTGATGATTATTGAATCGTCTTGATCGGGTTCTTCGGGGCTGGATCGAAGCCGACCAGGTCCGTCGTCAGCTTTGCGTATGTGCCGTCGGCGATCATGTCGGCGAGTGCCTTGTTGACTGCCTTGACCAGTTCAGGCTTGCCCTTCTTGATGGCAAAACCCTTCTGGATGTGGCTGAGGAAATCAGGGAGCACGACCAGCGGCATGTTTGCCGACTTGATCATGTAGCCGGCGCCGATGGCGTCGGTGATTTCAGCATCGATGTTGCCGTTGATCAGATCCTGAATCCCGTCGGTTTCAGCCTTGTAGGATTTTACGGTAGCGCCCTTTTCTTCTGCAATCTTTGCGAATGTTGAGGAAGCCAGAGCGCCCACGGTCTTGCCCTTGAGGTCGTCAGGCGTCTTGATCGTCGAGTCTTTCGCGACAACGGCAACGGCACCCGATTCCAGCCAGCCGTCGGCAAAGACGACCTGCTTCTGGCGCTCTGGCGTGATGTCCATGGCGTCGCTGGTGATGTCGTATTGATCGGCCTGAAGCCCGACCAGCAGCGATTCCCACTTGATGATGACAGGCGTGTATTCAAGGTTGAGGCGCTTGCAGATTTCTTTCATGACGCGCATTTCGAGGCCGTCGAGGCTGCCGTCGGCGGCACGCATGCTGAAGGGCGGGAAGGTGCCCTCGGTGGCGACCAGCAACTTGCCCGGCTGCAGCAGTTCGAGATCGGCAGCCGAAGCCGGCGTCTGGATGGAAAAGGCGGCCGCTGCAGCAAAGGCAAGGGCGATAATCTGGCGTTTCATGTCTGTTCCCTTCTCATTCTTGTTCAAGATCCCTTGTCAATCGATGACAAGGGGTCGGTGTTCTTCGGGCCCGATGCCCGACGAATAGGATGTATCGGTTCAGGTTTGCAGCGCGTAGCGACGCTCCAGCCAGCCGGCCAGCTGTGTCAGGATGCTGGTGAGCAGCAGGTAAATCACGGCGACGGCGATGTAGAAGTCGAACGGCCGGAAGGTCATGGCGATCAGCGTCTGGGCATAGAGCGTCAGTTCAACGACGGTGATGGTCGACAGCAGCGAGGTGTTCTTCAGTGTCGAGATCGCCTCGTTGGTCAGCGACGGCAGAACGATGCGAAACACCTGCGGCAGGATGATGGTGCGCATCGTCGCGGCTTGGCTGAAGCCGATCGCGAGAGCGGATTCCGTCTGTCCGCGCGGGATGGCCGAAAGCCCGCTGCGGATGATTTCCGCAACATAGGCGCCGCTGTTGATACCGAGCGCCAGCACGCCTGCGGTGAATGGCGAGAGCCTGATGCCGATCTGTGGAAAGCCAAAATAGACCACGAAGATCTGGATGATCGTCGGCGTGCCACGGATGAACCAGATGTAGAAAGCCGTGATGGAGCGTACTATCTTCCATTTCGCCCTTTGCCCGAGGGCGGCGAGAAGGCCGCAGATCCAGCTAACGACAATGGTCAATACGGTCAGCCACAGGACCGTCCAGGAGGCCATCAGGAATCCGAGGCCGTACTGCCTGACATCCGCTATGAAATTCGCAAGCATGGTCATGCTCCTTCGACAGTTTCGGCAGGCGCGGCACCGTAGGCCAGCCCGTCGTGGAGGATACGATGCAGGAACTGCTTGAGCCGGTCGCTCTGGGGGTTGCGCAGGATATCCGGCGTCCCGGTTTCGGCGATCACGCCCTTGTCGAAGAACAGGACGCGCGAGGAGACGTCGCGGGCAAAAGCTATCTCGTGGGTAACCAGCAGCATGGTCATGCCTTCAGCGGCAAGCGAGGCCATCAGTACGAGCACTTCATGCACGAGTTCCGGGTCGAGCGCCGAGGTGACCTCGTCGAACAGCATCAGCCGCGGCTTCATGGCCAGCGCCCGGACGATGGCGACGCGCTGCTGCTGGCCGCCGGAGAGCCGGGCCGGATAGCTGTGACGCTTTTCGTAGAGACCGATCCGCGATAGAAGCCCTTCGGCCTCGGCGATCGCCTGCGCCTTCGGCAATCTGAGCAGTGCCATCGGCGCATGGATGACGTTTTCCAAAACGGTCATGTGCGGCCAGAGATTGTAGCTCTGGAAGACCATGCCGATCCGCTGGCGAAGCGACTGCATCTGTGCCGGTGTCGGCAGGAACCTGGATTCGGCGCGGAAATCGAAGGACAGCTCCACGAATTTCAGGAAGCCGGACTGCGGCATTTCCATTCCGTTGATGGCGCGCAGGAAGGTGCTCTTTCCCGAGCCGCTCGCGCCGATAATCGACACGACTTCGCCGGCCTGGACGTCAAGCGAGACGCCCTTCAGCACCTCGTTGTCGCCAAAACTTTTGCGAATGTCCTTGAGAGAAAGGAGAGGCGCGGTCATGCAGAGACCTCCGTATAGTCGTCAACGATGCGGACAGAGACGTCCCTGGGGGTACGGTCGTCGCCGTTGATCAAGGTTACGTCCTGCGGACAGGCTGAAAGCACCAGCAGCAGATCCATTTCGGCGCGCAATGCAACACGATCTCCTGCCTTCGACGCCGGCGCATGGCGCTCGACACTGCCATCGGCATGGACGGAAACATTCATGAAGACATTCAGCGACGCGGGCGTGAACGGCAAGGTTTTCGCCTTTTGCGAAAGCGCCTCGTGAAAATTGTCGGAGCAGCTACGATGATATTCTTGGCAGCCAAGCTGCTGGTAGAGCTCCGAATTGCAAGGGCACAGCAGCGTATCGTGACGAAGCGCAGCACTGTCATCGACCAGTGTCATCATCGGACGACGCCGGTTGCTGACAAGCATCATTCCCTTTTCGAAATAGATATTGCTGTTTACGGAGCGGGTGTGATCCATCGAACTGAACTCCGATGGATCGACGGTCGACAATGCCCAGGTATCCACGACTTGATTTCCGTGCGCATTGGTTATGACGGCAACCTGCCCTGCCCGCATATCGAATGCGCGACCTTGGCTTGCCGGCACGATCTCTGAACTTCCAGTCATTCTCACTTACCTGATGATATGCGAGCCGCGCGGTCTGCCGGCCAACACTCGAGAGATTTATGGCATCTCGCCTCGCTTGCCAGAAAGCCTATTCAGTATACCGCTGGAATTCAAGCATCAATTTCAGATGTTTATGTCCGTTGCATGGTGAAATCACCCATCGGCCTGATCTAATTGATTAAATTTTCATCGCGATTATTTTGTGGACAATGGAAGCCGGCCGTTTGATTGACTTCGGGACACGGTTGGTGTACCGAAAACTTCCAAAGGCGTCGATGGGATCTCAAGCAACCGATCCACTGCCCTGGATGTCACGTATATTCGGACTTGAAAGCGGCCGTTGTTCCGCGTTGATTGGCGCCGTCAGGAGATTGAAATGACCCGTTATTTCCCGCAGCACGAATATGAGGACCGTTGGGCCAGTGTTCTGAGCGAGATGCAGTCCCGCAGCTTCGAGACCGCCGTCGTTTTCGGTCGTGGCGGAGGCACAACGGACAACTGCGGCGACATCCTCTACCTCTCGAACCATTACGCCATCAGTGGCGGTACGGATTCGCTGCTCTGGTCGGCTCGCTCCTTCTCCGGCATCATCCTGCAACGGGGCAAAGAGCCTCAGCTCCACATCGACGAGCCTGAGGTTCGCACCGATCTCGTGTCCATCTCAGATGCGCACTGCTCGAATCATCCCTTCCGGAGCGTTGCAAAGGCGCTCAACGAAAGGGGTGTCACCGGGCGCGTTGCGTTGGTGGGTACGCAGTTCATTCCCATGAAGTACTATCAGCAGCTTCTTGAGGTCTCGCCCGACATTCAATGGATCCCCGCCGACGATCTCGTGCGGTCGGCACGACGGATCAAGAGCCCCCTGGAGCAGGACTGCTACCGCATCGGCGGCGAGACTGCCACGGCCGGCCTGAACCGCCTGATGGAAGGCCTGATCAGCGGCCTCTCCGAGCGGGAAGCGGCTGGAGAGGCGGCGCGTGAAGTGGTGCGTCGCGGCGGCCGGATACAGATGATTGGGACCAACCATGGCGAGACGCTCGGCTTCGACCAGCGCTTTCCGCTGACAGGCTACAGCGCCGATACGCCGAAGCCCGGAGATATTGTCACTGGAACCCTGCATGGCGCCCTTTACCAGGGCTATTACCTCGATCCTGGCCGGACCGGCGTCCGCGGCAAGCCGACCGCGGACCAGCGCCGCCTCATCGAGGCGGCGGCAGACCTTGTGCAACGCCTTTCGGCGATGATGCGTCCGGGCACCAGGCTTCTCGATGTCGCCGCAGAAGGCGACCGGCTGACGGCGGCATTTGGCGGATCTATCTCGCCGATCATGAAGAATTTTCCCTTTTACGGGCACGGGATCGGTCTTGGATTCGAACAACCGCGCATCTCCACGGTCATGTCGCTGCCTGAAGATGTGGTCGACGAAAACATGGTATTCGGCGTCGAGGCATTCCTGTCGCTGGATGGCGTTGGTGCGGCCTTCTACGAAGACATCCTCATCATCGGCAAGGACAGCAACGAGTTGCTGACGCGTTCCCCGGCGCATTGGTGGTAGGCCCGAAAGCGGCCCTTCCCGGCTCCCAATGAATAGCAGACCGGCGACCATGGGCCGCCGGTTTCATTTCTAGTGGGCGAAGACGCCGTCGAAATCCTTGAATCCCTTGACTTCGATCGGGTTGCCGCTCGGATCGAAGAAGAACATCGTCCGCTGCTCGCCCGGCTCGCCTTCGAACCGCACGACCGGCGGGATGTCGAAGGCGATACCTGCATCCTGCAGGCGCTTCGACAGGGCAAGCCAGGCGTCCAGCGGCAGCACGACGCCGAGATGCGGCATCATCACCATGTGATCGCCAACCTTGCCGGTGCGGGTCACCTCGAACGGCTTGCCAAGATGCAGGGAGATCTGGTGGCCGAAGAAATCGAAATCCACCCAGGTGTCGGTGGATCGGCCTTCTTCGCAACCCAGCACGCCGCCGTAGAACTGGCGCGATTGATCGAGATCGGTGACGTGGTAGGCCAGATGGAAAAGCGAACGCATGTTGGGCTCCTTTGCGTGTTGAAATGCGAAATTACAAGATGGCTTTCATCGGATCGTCAGATCACGGGGCAGGTTTGAAAGCGGTTCGATACCGTTCTCCGTCACAATGACGGTTTCGGACGCGCCCACCGTCCAGACCCCGTAGCTGCGCAGGGTTGCCGGCAGGTGGAATACCATCCCGGGCTCGATAGGCCTGTCGACGCCCGAGAACAGGCTGAGCATTCCGCCTTCGCCCCAGTCAGGCGCAAAAGCGATCCCCATTGAGTAACCGATCCGCTTACGGAAGGCGGCGGTGTAGCCAGCCTGATCAATAATCCGCTGTGCTGCCTCGTGTGGTGCGGCACAGGAAGCACCGGGCGTTATCGCCGATAGCGCGGCATCGAGTACGGTCAGCGAGCAATCCATCATGCGTCGAGCTTCGATGGGCGGCTGACCGATCCAGACGGTGCGCATCAGCGCCGCATGATAGCGCGCATGACTGCCGGCGAGCTCGAGAAAGACCGCGTCGCCGGCTTCAAGACGACGGCGGCGCCATGTCATGTGCGGCATGCCGCTGCGAGGCCCGGAAGAGACCAGCGGCTCCATCGCCATCACCTCGGATCCGGCCCGCGTGGCGGCACTCAGCATGTCGGCAGCAATGGCGTTTTCGTCGGTGCCTGCGCCACAGGCAGAGATTCCGGCGGAAAGGCCCGCCTGGGCATAGGTTGCGGCCAGCCTGATGGCTGCAAGTTCCGCCGCCGACTTCACTGTCCTCAGCGGCACGAGAATGCCGGAGCCGTCTGGAATGGCTTCGGCACCGATTTCAACGGCGATCCTTTGTGCCAGCACAGGAGGCAAGAACCAGCCCGAAAGCTCGATGGCCGGTCGCCTGATGCCGCGTTCACGCAGAAGCAACGCCAGCATGGCAGCTGGCTCCTCGCCATCCTGATAGGCAACGATATCGTCCAGCCAGGTATTGGCGATCGAGCCGATCACCTCCAGTTGGCGGACCAGCAGTGTCGGCTCGCCATTGGCGGGCACGATCAGCGCCTGGAAGGCGAAATAGCCCGCCGTCTGGCGACCCGTCAGCCAGTAGATGTTTTCCGGCGTCGTGACGATCAGTGCTTCGTATCCGGCTGCATTGATGGCAGCCCGCGCCCGGGCCTGTCTTGCCTTGAACTCGTTTTCGGGGAAAGAGGCTTCGCAACCTCGAAATTCGGCAAACTCAGGCATTTCACATTACTCGGTTCAGGCGATAGTGTCTCGCGATCGAGACAGTGAAGTGGATGTCGGCGCAAACGGCTTATGGTCGAGCAAGCCAGCCTAAAAACCGGCTGCGGACGCTGTCGAAATGGGCTTCCATCGCCGCGGCTGCAGCTGTCGGGTCCTGCGCCTCGATGGCGGCGATGACCGCGATATGCTCGGCCGCCTGCTCGGCAAAGCGGTCATGCGTGCGGGTGATCGTGCAGCGCCGGGCAATACTGCGCATCTCCCTCAGCATGTCAGGCAGAAGATGCAGGCCGGCGGCCTCGGCGACGGCCTCGTGGAAGGCATCGTCATCCATCCAGAAACGATCAAAGGCGACATCCTTGCCTTCGACATAGGCCTGCATGATCTGCCGCGATTGCTCAAGGGCCGGCGTCATCGGACGGCCGGCGGCGCGGGCGGCGGCGGCACCCTCGATCATGCGACGGACCTGGACGATTTCCAGCAACTGCTCGACGGTCACCGGCAGCACCATCAACGTCCCGTTGGCAAGGCGCGAAACGACGCCCTCCTTCTGCAGCCGCGATATGGCGGCACGAAGTGGCGTCCGCGAAATGCCGGATTCGATCGCCAGCGTCCGCTCGGTCAGAAGATCGCCAGCCTTGATGGCACCTTCGAGAATCCGTTGCTTGACGTCCTTGTAGGCCTGCTGTGCGAGGGTTTCGCTCATTGTTCTACTCTCACGATCTCGACCAGGCATGATGCAGAACCTTGACGGCCTGCACCAGATCCTCGGGATTCATGGCCTCGTCCGGATTATGACTGCCATTCCAGTTACGCAGAAAAACCATGACCGATTCCCAGCCGGCCTGAGCGAAGGCAGCCGCATCGTGGCCACCACCGGACAACATCATCCGAGGCTTGAGGCTAAGGCTGGCCGCTGCATGGCCTATCGTCTGCCCTAGTTCCGAAGACAGGCGAGTGGGCTGGCTTCGTGACTGGAGACCGGTTACGACGCGCACGCCCCTTGCCCGCTCGACCTTGCCGATCTCGTCCTGAAAGATCCCGTCGACCCGCTCCAGGACGGCATTGTCGTCGCTGCGGATATCAATGCAGAAATCGACGCGTCCCGGGACCTTGGCAAACGCATGTTCGGCCGTCGCCGCATCAACCCGCCCGAAGGTCACGGCGAGGTCATGTCCTTCGCCGAGCACGATACCCCAGGCCTTGTCCATGGCGACGATCAGATCCGCGAGCGCAAACACGGCATCCGATCTCGCGGCACGCGGCGCGCCGCCGGAGTGCGCCCAGACGCCCTCGATACGGGCATCCCGATAGCGCAGGCCGCCACGCACGCCGTGAACAATCCCGAACGCCTCGCCGGCGTCATCGAGGACTGGCCCCTGCTCGATATGGAGCTCGACGAAACGAGCCGGCGCCAGACCCTCATTTCGCAGCACCGCGGAGGGGTCCCCTCCCTGCTCGCGCATATGATCAGCCAGGGTGCGGCCAGTGTCGGCGCGCCCGGCCTGCATCTCTGCCGCCGTCATTCGGCCAAGGGCCGATCGCGAACCGATATAGGACACGGGAAACCAGACGCTTTCTTCGGCACGGGTCACCATCACGACAAGATCGGTGGGTGGCAATTCGCCGCTCTTCACGAAGGCTGTTGCCAGCGCCATGGCACCTGCGACACCAGCCTGACCATCATAGGCGCCACCCATCGAAACCGTATCCAGGTGGGACCCGATGTAAAGCGCCGGCGCCTGCCGGTCCCTGCCCGGCAGCCGGGCATAGAGGTTCAACGCCGCATCGCGGCTGACCTCGAGGCCGAGGGTCGCAGCCTCGTCGGCGATCACCCGATGGGCTTCGCTTTCCAGATCACTATAGGATGGTCGCGTGTATCCCGGCCCCGGAGCAGAAATCCCGTTGATCTTCTCCAGCAGCCGCTCGACCGTCTCCCTGATCAGCACTTCGGTCATGCGGGCACTCCCGATGGGTCGTTGAGCGCTGTTGCCGGACGCTCGCCGGAGAGCGCCGTCAGCACGTTGCGAGCCGAACCGACCGCAACGCGCCGCAGGGCTTCCTCGGTTGCCCCGCCAAGATGCGGGGTGAAAATCACACGCCTGCTCGCCGCTAGAGGGCCAAGCGGCGCATCATGGGTGTAGACATCCAAGCCAGCGGCAAAGACACGACCGTCATTGATCGCAACAGCCAGTGCTGCTTCGTCGACAAGGCCCGCGCGGGCGGTATTGACGAGGATCGCCCTGGGCTTGATGACCGAAAGCGCCGTCTCGCCGATCAGATGTCGCGTTTCCGGACGCAGCGGCGTGTGCAGCGACACCAGATCCGCCTGGGAAAGGCCGGCTTCAAGGCTGGTTATCCGCTCGAAACCCTGCAGGTCGGAAACACGCGGTGAATAGACCAGCACGCGCATGCCGAGCGCGGCCTTGAGCATGTGGCCGAGCCCAGCACCAGTTGCACCGAAACCGATGATGAGTGCCGTCTTGCCTGACAGTTCGAGAAATCTATCGCGGTCGCGAAACCCATGAAGCCCGCCGCGCTCACTGCGGTCGGCCGCCGGAATGCATCGGGCAGCCGCCAGTGCCAGTGCCAGCGCCAGTTCGGAGACCGATCGCGCATTGGCACCCGGCGTATTGCATACGAGGACGCCCTTGCGCGAAGCCGCTTCCTTGTCGACCGCATCGTGGCCTGCGCCATGGACGACAACGACACGCAGGACGTCGCCTGCCTCTATCGCTGCCGCCGACAGGCCGGCGTCGCGGGTGATGACCGCCTCACAACCGGGGATCATCTGCGCCACAGTCTCCATGTCCGGCTTCGGGCAAAGCACCGGCTCGATGCCGGCCTGGCGCAACAGATCAAGCCCATCGGCATGAACGGGCTGAATGATAAGGCACTTCATGCCTTGGTCCTTTCGATGGATAGCGCAAGTCTTTCAAGGATGGCATCACGTGCATGGTTGATGTGCTCGGCCATCAGCAGGCCGGCCCGCTCGCCGTCGCCGGCCCGCAACGCGTCCAGCATATCCAGATGCTCTTCGCAGCTCTTCAGGAAGCGGTGGGGCAGATTGCTGTGGTCGAACATGCAGGTACGGCGACGCAGGTCGGCGATGGTGCTGACCAGCATCTCACTGCGGGTCGAAAACGCAAATGTCCGATGCAGATCATCGTCGACGCGGCGCTGCTCGTCGTCCTCACCGGGGCCGTGCTCCTGCAAGTGGCGAATCCGAGCATCGAGATCATCGAGAACGGACCTGGCGACCGAAGTCGCCTGCCTGGCACAATGGGCCTCCAGCACGCCGCGCAGGAAAAAGATCTCTTCGACCTCCTCTGCGGTCAGCCTGCGCACCTTCAGAAACCGGCCGTCCTGTACGGCGAGGCCTTCTGCCTCGATCCGCTTGATGGCCTCGCGCACGGGCGTGCGCGACATATCCAGTATCTCGCCCAGCTTTGCTTCCTGCAGCGCATCGCCCGGCATCAGCATGCCGGACAGGACCATCTCGATGATCTTTCCATAGGCCTGTTGGGCAAGCTGGCTCATTGCGGCATGTCTCCCGGCTGATCGCCGCCCGTCGGTTTTTCAACCAGGTTTGCAATAATATCCCGCAAGGCCTGTCGTTCCGCGATCAGCAATTCTTCGGCTTGTTCCTGTGAAATGACGGCAAAACGGATAGCCTGGCCGCTTGGTGTCTGTGCCAGCCGCGGCAGATCGACGGAGGCGACAGTCGCGATCTTGGGATAGCCGCCGGCTGTCTGCCGCTCTGCCATCAAGACCAGCAATTTGCCGGAAGACGGCACCTGGATGGAGCCCGGGCAGGTTCCGTCGGAGACAATATCATGCCCTCCATCCGCCAGGATTGGAGCCCCGTCCAGCACCTGCGCCATGCGATCCCGTGTCGGGGAAATGATGAAAGGTGTCTCCACATATGTCTGCAGGGTCTTTTCGCTGAAACAATCGTGCTGGGGGCCACACACGACCTGAATTGGCCGCTTGCTCCGACGCCATGGCCGCTGCATGGCCAGATTTGCAAAAAGTGGGTGTTCGCCGACCGGCAGGCGGTCGCCGGGTTGCAGCCGACGCCCCTCAAGGCCGCCAAGCCCACTGCGAAGATGGGTGGAACGGGAGCCAAGCACCGGTGTTAGGTCGATGCCGCCAGAGACGGCAAGATATCCCCACACGCATTCACGCAAGGCACCGATCGTCAACGTCACTCCCGGCAAAAGGTCGTAGCTTTCCCAGGCGTGCACCTTCACCCCGTCGAGCCTGATATCGACATCACCGCCGGTGACTGCGAAGCGCAGCGGCATTGTGGTGGTGAAGCTGCCACCGACGCCCGCGAATTCCAGACCAGCGGCGGCGGAATCATTGCCGACAAGGGCATTGGCGATAGAGAAGGACGGCTTATCCATCGGACCAGAACCCGAAACGCCGGCATGCTGCATGCCCTTTCGGCCAAGATCCTGAACCGTTGCCATCGGTCCGATCTGATTGATGACGAGGAAACTCATCGTAGTGCCCCCACCTCGATCGCCTGCCCTGCAGCAACTGCCCGGTCAAGGGCAACGGCCTCATCTTCGCTGACGGGCCGGAACCACACCCGATCACCGGCCTTGAGAAGAAACGGTTCGGGGCGCGCCGGGTCAAACAGCCGAAATGGCGTCCGACCGAGGAACCGCCAGCCGCTTGGCCCGGGAACGGAGTTGATGCTCGCCTGCTTTCCGCCGATGCCGATCGCGCTTGCCTCGATCCTTTGACGCGGTGTGGCGAGGCGAGGCGTATGCAAAATATTCGGCAGGCCACCGAGATAGGCAAAGCCCGGCGCAAAACCGATCATGTAGACACGATATTCTACCGACGAATGGAGTTCGATCAGTTGCGGTATGGTCAGCCCCTTCATGTCCGCAAGCTCCTGCAGATCCATCCCGACCGCGCCGCCATAGACAACCGGCACATCGAAATGCCGCACACGGGCATTGCTGACGACGAGAGTTTCGAGCCGTTGGCGCAGCATCGCCGCAAGGTTTGCTCCGCGGATCGTCTCGGGATCATAGAACACCGTCAGCGAACGGTAGGTCGGCACAAGCTCCTCGATACCGCTTACGGGGATATCCGTAAGGCTCTGCGCAAGAGCGATGACGCGGTCGCTGACGACCTCTTCGATGGTATCGGAAAGCTCGACGGACAAGGCGCTGTCGCCGCAAGCAAGGATGCGCGGAAACGTCTTGACCATTGTATGCAATTCCCTTCGTCTCGAACAGACAGGTGCGATTCCTGCTTCTCCTAGCCTATTGCTATTTCAGTATACCAACTGTATGTCAACTGAAGCCTCTGTCAACAGCCCGATCGACGTAAACTCTGTTGAGGCGAAATGATCGCCGGAAGACCAGACCATCCTGCAAGGAGTTCTATCGCGTGGCAACCATCGACCTCAATTGTGACATGGGTGAAAGTTTTGGCGCCTATAAAATTGGCGATGACGAATCAATGCTGGAACTCATCTCCACCGCCAACATAGCCTGTGGATTCCACGCAGGTGACCCCGTCGTCATGCGAGACACGATTCTGGCTGCCAAGGCGCGAGGCGTGGCAATCGGTGCGCATCCGTCCTTCATGGATCTCTACGGCTTTGGTCGCCGCCGCATCTCGGGCGAGCGCCCGGAAGATCTGGAAGCCCAGATAATTTACCAGATAGCGGCGATACAAGGCATGGCGTTGGCTCTTTCCTGGCCGATGACCCATGTCAAGACCCATGGTTCGCTTGGCAACATGGCGGCCGTCGATGCGGAGCTTGCAGCGGTCTGCGTCCGGGCCATCAAGGCGGTTGATCCGAAGCTCGTGTTCATTACCCTGCCCTATTCGGAAACGATGAAAGCGGCGCAAGCCGCCAGTATCCGCGTCGCCTGCGAAGTCTACGCCGATCGAACCTATGACGACGCCGGAATGCTGACTTCCCGCCAGATGGAAGGATCGGTCATTCATGATCCCCGGCAAAGTGTCGACCAGGTTCTGTCGATGGTCCTGGACGGGGTCATTCCGACCGTGGGTGGCAAGAAGCTACCCGTCGATGCCGCAACGATCTGTGTCCATGGCGACACCCCCGGCGCAGTGGCTATGGCACGCGCCTTGCGCACATCGCTCGCCGAAAACGGCATCGATATCGCTCCCTTCACGAAACCATTTATCTGACGAGGACATAGTCTTGACCCGCACCGTTTATCTGAATGGGGAATGGCTTCCCGAAGCCGATGCCAAGGTTTCCATATTTGACCGCGGCTTCCTGTTTGCTGACGCCATCTATGAGGTTACCGCAGTCATCGGCGGCAAGCTTATTGACTATCATGGTCATGCCGCACGCCTGCAGCACTCCCTGTCAGAACTCGGCATTGCCTGCCCGCTTTCGGACACTTCTCTGCTCGAGGTGCATCTAGAAATCGTTCGTCGCAACACGCTCGATGAAGGGCTGATCTATCTTCAGGTCAGCCGTGGCGCCGCCGATCGGGATTTTGCTTTCCCGACGGCCGCAGAGCCGACGCTGGTTCTCTTTACCCAGGCAAAACCGGTGCTGAACAATCCACGCAGCGAGACCGGCATCTCGATTGCCACAGTGCCGGACTGGCGCTGGGAGCGCCGAGATATCAAGACGGTGCAGCTGCTCTACCCATCCATGGCGAAGATGGAAGCCATGCGGCGCGGCGCGGACGACGCCTGGCTCGTTGAGGACGGGTTCGTCACCGAGGGCAGTGCCGCAACGGCCCACATCGTCAAGACGGATGGAACACTTGTGACACGTGGCCTGTCGCATGCCCTGCTGCACGGGATAACCCGAGCCAGCATCATCGATCTCGCACGTGATGCCGGAATCAAGGTGGAAGAACGGAGCTTCACCGTCGAGGAAGCCAAGGGCGCCGCCGAGGCCTTCATCACATCCGCCACCAACTTTGCAACATCGGTTGTTAGGATTGACGACGCCGTTATCGGCAGCGGCAAGCCCGGCCCCGTCGCCAAGAAGCTACGCACGCTCTACACCGAAAGCCGGCTGGCTTCGGCGATCTGACGAGACAAGAACATCAGGCGCTGCAAAAGTGACATGCTCCCCGTGATCGCCAGTATCTCGGGGAGCGAGATCCTTCTGTTGTAAGGAAAAGGGTAACCTTGGAGTATCGCCGATTTATCTGTTTTTCGCCGGGCAGCCGGATCCGACCGGACCAGCCATCACTTAATGTCTGCCCATGGCGCGCGGGTGAACTCGCGCGCGAGGTGGTCGATGACAGCCTTGACGCGCAAGGGACGTAAGGGGCTGGGCGGCGTGACGAGATAAAGGCCCAGCGACGTTGCCGACCAGTCCGGAAGGGCGATTTCAAGCTTGCCAGCTTTGACATCCCGCCAGACCATGAAGTCGGGCTGCAGGGCGAGACCCTGGCCAGCTATCAAGGCCGGGTTCAGAATGTCGGCGTTGTCGGTCCAGATTTTGACGGGAGGCTCGACCGTTTCTTCGCCGAGGGTTGGATGGGTGAATCTCCAGATACCTCTCGACGGGCCGCCCGTGTAGCCGAGTGCACTATGCTTTGTCAGGTCACCCGGACGGGACGGCCGCCCATGTTGGGAGAAGTAATCCGGCGAGCCGACGAGCAAGATGCGAACGGTCGCAAGTCGCCGCGCCAACAGGGATGAATCTCCCAGGCTGGCGATCCGCAATGCCAGATCGAACCCTTCGGCAATCAGGTCGACCTTGCGATCGCTGAGTGCCAGCTCCAGCGTGATTTCCGGATACGCTTGCAGCAGGGATGGCAGTGTTCCACCGAGATAGGCGGTGCCGAACGATAGCGGCGCGCTGATCCGGACGAGACCGCGTGGCACGGCTGTCTGCTCGCTTGCCTCTTCTTCCAGAGCCCTTGCTTCGTGGAGGATGCGGTTGGCTCGCTCAAGAGAGGATCGACCGGCCTCGGTGACGGACAGCCGACGCGAGGTGCGGGCGAACAGCGAAAAACCCAGCCGGATTTCGAGGCGTGTGATTGCCTTCGATACGGTCGGATTGGACAGGCCAAGCTCGACGGCTGCACGCGAAAACGAGCCGAGTTCGGCGACTTTCGCGAAGATGGCCCAGGCTTCCAGATCGGGGAGACGGTTTTTCATTGTCATTTCAGGAAACAATATCTTGCCAACGTTTCTATTTCGTCAAGATCGAAACCGCTGCATTCTATCCTCACCGGAACACTTACGGTCGAACGGACCGGCAGCCGGCAACGAGATTTGAGACAACCGACTGAACATCATCCGAAACCTAGATATCAATGGAGACGACCATGCCGACGATCAAAACTCAGGACGGAACCGAAATCTTCTACAAGGACTGGGGTTCCAAGGATGCCCAGGCCATCATGTTCCACCATGGCTGGCCGCTCAGCTCGGACGACTGGGATGCACAGATGATGTTCTTCCTCGAAAAGGGCTATCGGGTCATCGCCCATGATCGCCGCGGCCATGGACGCTCGTCGCAATCAGGCACCGGCCACGACATGGACACCTACGTTGCCGACGTCGTCGCGCTGACGGATGCTCTCGACCTTCGCAATGCAATCCACATCGGTCATTCGACGGGTGGCGGCGAGGTTGCCCGGTATGTCGCCAAGGCAAAGCCCGGCCGCGTCTCCAAGGCGGTGCTGGTTAGTGCTGTGGCGCCAATCATGGTCAAGACCGAAAACAATCTCGACGGCGTGCCGATGGATGTCTTTAACTTCGTCCGCGAGCAGACCGCCACCAATCGCGCGCAATTCTTTTACGACTTCACGATGCAGTTCTTCGGCTACAACCGCGAAGGGGCCGATATCAAGGAAGGCGTTCGTCGCAACTGGTGGCGTCAGGGCATGATGGGCAGCGTTCTGGCCCACTACAAGGGCATTGCCGCTTTCTCGGAAACCGACTTCACCGAAGATCTAAAGAAAATCGCCGTCCCGACGCTGGTCATGCATGGCGAAGACGACCAGGTCGTTCCGTTCCCAACCACCGGCAAGATGTCGGCTGCGATCGTTCCGGGCGCAGTTCTGAAGTCCTACCCTGGTTATCCGCATGGCATGCCGACAACGAACGCCGACGTGATCAACGCCGACCTGTTGGCTTTTATTCAAGTTTGATCGCCTGAGCTGGAGGACGGTGTCGATCGCACACCCTCCTCCTTCGGGGATTTCACAACTCGTCTATCCGCCAAGCTTTATGAGGGATTCCACATGTCCAGCCAAAACAGACCAGATAATAGACTGCTGCTCACAGTGGTTCTGACTGCCTTCTTCTCGACGCCTTTGGCGGCGTCGGCCGACAATGCTTTGGTGGCGGTCGGGCCACAGTACGATACCACTCATGTCTACGTCGACACCGCCGACACCGATCGTTTTGTCTCGAGCTTCACGGCAACATTTGGCGGGGCATCGACCAAGCAGGTCGTTACCACAGTGACACCCACGCCAAGCAGCACAAGCTCGCAGTTGATCAGGACGCCAGTGGGCGCGGTTTCGTTGTTTGGGTTCAAGACGCCGATACCGTATCAGTTTGGCTCGGAGCGAACGGGCTATCTGGTCAAGGACATAGATAGTGCGGTTCGGGCGGCCCGCAGTGCCGGGGCCGCGGTGATCGTCGATAGCTTCCCCGACCCGATCGGCCGCGATGCCATCATCCAGTGGCCGGGCGGCGTCAACATGCAGCTCTACTGGCACAATAGTGCGCCATCTTACCCGCCTCTTGAAACTGTCCCCGAAAACCGTGTCTATGTGTCCAAAGACACAGCCGACGCCTTTGTCCGTGATTTCGTAGCCTTCTCGCATGGCAAGATCACTTCCGACGTCAGGGATGCTCCAGGCACGGACATCGGCCGGAATGCTACGGCGTCATATCGCCGTATTGGGATTAAGTCCGACTTCGGGAAAATGACTGTCCTGGTGACTGATGGACACCTGCCTTACCCCTTCGGTCTTGAGACGACTGGTTATGAAGTCGAGAACTTGGGTGAGACGCTGGAAAAGGCGACAGCCTCAGGGGCAAAGATCTTGGTTCAGCCATTCAATACCGACCACCAACAGGCGGCGATGGTCGAATTTCCTGGAGGGTACATCTCAGAGATACATGCTCCCGTGAACTGAGAAAATCTCGGAGGTTCTGAGGCCAGCCCGCCTCAGAACGGACGCGACCGACGCTACCCGGCGCATCTCGTTTAGGAAGTACGTGAAATGGATTGCGGTTGGTTCTGCCGGTTCGGTCCTCCTCATTCTTTTGGCGTGGTAGACGTTTGGGCGACGAGTTTGATTGAATTTTAGACCCTGTGCCCAGCGGTCTCACCACCAATGTCTTCGATAAGTCCAGCAAACATTGGACAAGGTGGCTGGGCGTGATCGACCGCCACCTCATCGCGGTGGTCGGGCTTTGGGCTCGCAGAGTCTACCAGAAATCTCGCGTTTTCACTCTGATCTGTTCGATGTATTTGGTCGGATCCCAGATATCCCATGGATTGAGAATACCACGTGGATCAGGCGCTGGGCTACCATGCCGAAACTCATCCCCTCGCCCGTGCGGTATTGGAAACGCGCTGTCCGTTTCGCCGACACCGGCAAGCTCGGCAGACAGGTCCATCAGTTTATGGGCAACGAGATGCACGATGGCGCCTTCCCGCTGCACCTTGCCATAAACACCGACCATGCCGGCAGCCAACACGACGCGGCGGAATTTTTCAAATGTTTTGACCCAAACAACGAGGTTGGCAACGCCGCTCCCGTCCTCGATGGTGATGAACATAACGCCCTTTGCCGAACCAGGCCGCCGGCGCACGAGCACGGGACCGGCCGCCTTCAGCCATTTGCCGTCGCAAGCCTCCATCGCTTCTGCGCAGGTGACTATGCGCCGTTGTCGGAGATCCTGTCGCAGAAAGCTGCATGGATGAGCCCGTAATGTCAGGCCGACAGGGGCATAATCCTCGACTACCTCACTGCCATACGTCATCGGCTTCAGCGCGACATCACTCGTCGAGCTCGGAAATAATCTCCGCTATTCCCTCGGCTGCAGTCGCAAACAGAGGCAGCGGCTCGCCGCGCAACGCTCTGATCGCCCATAACGCTGTCGTCACTGGAACGGCCTGAAATCTCCGAATGGATGCAGCTTGCATTCAGTCTGTAGAGCGCTCCGCTCACGGAGGCTGCAACGAGAACGCTGAAATTAATTCCCCGTTGCGCTTCATCATCTACCAAGGGACATCGACCGGACCTACAGAGAAGTATTGTAAAAGTATTGTGCCATGGTGTAGATTGATCCTGACAAGGAGCGCAGAGATGGCGAGAGCAAAGACATTTTCGTTGGGCGATAGCTATGACGGGATCCTATCCGATCTTGTGAAGAACGGCCGCTTCGGGACGGAAACCGAAGCCGTGCGTGCCGGCATCCGCATGCTGGCTGACTACGAGATCAAGATGCGTTCTCTCCGCAACGACATCCATGCTGCGGACGCGGAAATCGGTGCAGGTCTTGGTAAACAGTATGCAAATGGCACGGATCTGTTCAAGGACGTCATGAACGAAGGCTGAGACGATTGCCGCCAAAGAACTGATCATCGCCCCACTAGCCCTTGCCGACCTGCGAGACATTCGGCGTTACATCGCGGAGAGCAGTCCCCATTATGCACAGGAATTCCTGGCGGATCTGACCATGAAGATCTCCTGGATCGCCGAAGTGGATTTCACGGGTTCGCCATGTGATCATATATCGGAAGGTTTGCGGACTTACCCCTACAGGCAACGTTGCATCTACTATCGCTCTTATCGTGACAGGGTCGTGGTTCTTCGCGTCATGCTTGGTGCGCGAGATACAAGCCGCATGATTTCGAGGTTTAGCTCCAGAGTATCAGCGGAACACAACTCCCCTTGTCTTTGGGACAGGATCGAGCCAATTTCGCTCGCTTCAAGCGGAAATAAATTCCGCTTATGGTCCCAAATAGAGCGCGCTCGATGGGTATCGGACCTGCGGCCAGCATTTGGACGCGGAAATTATTTCCGGATATTGCCGCCTAGCACATGATCGCCTTGAAGGGAATTGCACTGTCGACCCTGTGCCGGGAACGGCCAGCACTCGCCGGCAGCGCATCAAGGGAAATCGACCAGACTCAGTTTGAGGTCGTTGATAACAGCGGCGAGCCCTGGTGCGCCAATCAGCGGCACGACGCGGGCCGGTGCCAGCTTGGGGACGGCACGCCCAAAGACAGCGATATTCGTGTGGCCGTTCAGGCGAGGTGGATAAATGATGCCATCGGGAAGCGACGGGTGCTCGTGGAATGCCAGCGCCCACGTGCGCGCCAGGCTCTGACGTGATGACCTCGCCACGTCAGTTGGCACCCCCATCCTGATCGCGTTGTCGTCGCGCAGGTCGACAAGGCTGAGGTCTGCAATCGTCTCGACCTCAGCATAGCGCCGCGCGTAGATCTCTTTTTCCTCAATCGGAAGCTCGCCGACAATACCGTCGCGGCGATCACGCAGAACGGCCTCGAGGAAGCAGACCTTGAGTGTTTCGGCCAGATAAAGAACGCCGAAGCGCTTCGTTACATTACGTCGGCGCGGGTCACTGAAACGGCTTGGCGTTTTTCCAAATCCCAACGGGTCCGGAAAGACGCTTGCGTAAATCCTGCCATAGCGAAGCCCTGAAGGAATCGTCTCTATTTCGAGTGGCTGACGCTCGAAACCGGCAGGCGGTTTGATACCAGCCATTTAGCGGAAGTCACCTCGGGAGACGCCCTCGGCTGCGGCGATCACGTCGCCGTCCTGGCCCCGCTTCAGGGCGTCGAGCCCGATGCGACCGTCTAGCGCACTGTGGGGCGAAACAAGGAAGCGGTAAACGGCCCAGGCACCCGCCAGGATCTCGTACAACTTTGGAAGCGCGGCATAGGGTCGGCCGTCCCGGTCAAGCTGCCAAGCCGGGAAACGGAACCCTCGCTTGGCGCCATCCAGGCCAAGAACCTGGCCGTTTTGACGCTTTGTATTGACCGTGACCCGCGAAACCCCAAGAAGATCTGCAAAGGCGTCGGTGCTGAGCATATCGTCTTCGCTGAGGATCTCTGCAACACGGCGATGGCCGCGCTCTCGTGCGAAAGACAAGGCCGCCTTCAGTTCGTCGTCCTGTTCGCCAGCCTCTTCGACCGGAAACCCACGGTCGCCAACCAGCTGGTCTTCCTCGACGATCGAAATTGTCTGCGCTCCCGCGCGCGGATCAACGACGACGCGGAAACTCACCTGATGGCCAGCCTTCTGGCTCAGTTGCACCGCCTTGGTATACTGACTAAGAAGCGCCTTTTCAAAATCGGCCTTCCGAGGCAGCTTCATGGACAGGGCGACATTTGAAATTTCGCTTGCTGAAGTTTTCGTGACGGGCATGACAATCCACCTTTTGCAACAAAATCGCCCGTCGCAGCCATCTCGTCAAGTTGGTTAAATTGGTACAGTTGGTACAGTTGGTGGCTGGCAAGTTCGATGATCAGGCGTGACCCAGCTTCTTGCGAAGATCAGCGTTTTCAGCGCGAAGCTTTTCAGACAGAACCTGACGCAGGCGCTTATTTTCCATCTCAAGTGCGATCAGATCAGCCATGTCGTCGAGAAATGGTTCAGCCTTCGCTGCAGACGCAACAACACTCCGGACTGCCTTGGGTCGTCCAACGCCCTTCCCGGCTACTCCCCGCTTGCGGTCGCTCGCAACTCTTTGGTCGGAGGCAACAGTCTTCGTATCAACCGCCCGCGTGCTGCGCCCCTTACGAGCGGGCTTTAAGGCAGTTGAAGAGGATCCTGACGCAGCGGCATCACCTGCCACCTTAGGTTGGCGCTGCTTGCGTTGTTTCTTGGGTTCCGGTGTCGGCGCTGCGGCGTTCGTGTCTACATCATCGATTGCAGGGATTGTTGCATCTTCGTCTATCATTGCTGTCTCCATCGGTTTCTTTACTCTGATAAACAGTGTCGGCAAAGTGTCAACAGTTACGGTCTATCGAAACGGCTTGCATGGCGTTAACGTGCCATCGATTCACGGGAGAACGCACAAATCCCTTGTCTTCAGAAGAAGCGTCTGAACACTCTGTCTTCACAGCGCGGGACATCCGAAAGCGGCGGATAGGTTTGCATCGATCGCGGATGTCGTTTTAAATGCTGGACTTTACCAAGCACCTCATCGGCTCCGAATGATCGACTGATTGTTACGCCATGACACTCATCTCTAGTCTTCCGCAAATTTCCATCCTTCCATCTCGGGGCCACAGCTAAAAAACAGCATCTGGCGGATGCATCTGCGGTTAAAATGGAAAACGCAAAAATATGTGGCAACTTAATAAAAATAGCCCTTATTACTGAGGCCACCCATTGCGTATATTTTTGAATGGACAATACTCTTAGATATCGCCTGGAGAGGCCCCGAAATTGGAATAATATTCTGCTATAGCAAAAATTGAAATGTCGTGAGCATCTTATCTTATGGTCATACACGCATACCTGCCAACAAGTCTTAATAAGAAAGGTGCAAAACGCGCTCACACAAGGCTCTTAGAATTTGCCAAAGAACGGAATTGGACTATCGCCTCGACGGGCACTGAGAGTGAAGGCGGTGCATCAAGTAGGTGTCCGGGGCTGTTCCTTCTGTTATCAGACTGTAAACCCGGCGATATCCTCCTTATCGCCCAAATCGACCGCCTCGCCCGTCTAAATACCGACAATTGGAATCAACTGCGCGCAGAAATGACCACCCGAGATGTTCTGATAGTATCTCCGGACATTCCGACATCATGGACTTCTGGGTCGCCCGAAGCGAACGAGCCACGAAGTCGCATCGACCAGGCGATTACCGCCACGATGATTGACGTTCTATCGACGATTGCGCGCAAGGCCCAGGAAGAGAAACGTTGGCTTCAGCATCAGGGTATAGCTGCCGCCAAGGCGGCTGGTAGCTATCGCGGCCGCCCAGAGAACACGGGTCGCAACGACGAAATCATAGCGATGCTTCGAAGGGGGGAGTCTTGGCTGTCCGTCCGGAATAAGGTCCAATGCTCGAACTCGACGATCGCGCGAATGTCGAAGCGCATAAAAAACAAGCTCGCCGACGAATAATTTCGTCTACCATCGTATCAGCACTCTCTAAACGATCGCATCTTGCAAGCAGCCTTCCGGGAAAGTGTGCAGCCAGTATGAAGGCTTGCGCCTTGCCTTTCGGCGGCGGTGAAGTCACACGCAATCGCTCTACATATCTCTCCGGCCAGTTATGATGAACCGGCCCCTCGATGCAAATACTGGCTACTCGGCGTCGATGGATCATCGGTGCAATTGCGCTATAGCACTGCGGAAAACGTAGCGCGGTCCTCCCGCGCAAT
>CAZZZI010000003.1:0-62317 GCA_964658415.1 uncultured Sphingomonas sp.
ACCGAGCCGCGGAGGTTCACCATCAATCCAATCCATCAAACCCCGGGACTAAACAAAAAGCTGGGAACGACAGAGGCGCTTTCGAGCCTGACGCTCGTAGCAAGGCAATCCTTCACGGCATCCGCATCGCACAATCCAATCTGAAGGCCGCGGGTGGAGCCTATGACCTTGGGGAAGTTCAGGCCCTTCTCAATGGCATCCCGCGCCAGGCGGTGGGCAAGAGGGTTCAGGAAGGCAGCTTACTGGCGGTGCCGGGACCCAGCAACCGGCGCCGCTATCCCGCCTTGCAATTTGATCGGTCTGGAGTCTTGATCGACGGTCTGAAGGAAGTCCAAGCGGCATTGCCGGTTGAAAGCCCTTGGGGCGTGTTGAACTTTCTGAAAATCGAAGACGACAGACTGAGCGGAAGACGACCGATCGACGTATTGCGTGAAGGCAACATCACCATCGTCGTCGATGCGGCGCGCAGATTTGGAGAACAGGGCGCTTGAGCCCTTCTCTCCCACCTGTGGATTTGCAGAGCAAACTCCAGATCGTTTCGATCGCTGTCAGATCGGAGATGCATCGGGTCTACACGTCGACATTCGAACCTATTTATTTCGATAGATCCGATCTGAGCCGTTTCAACGCGCCAGACGGATCCTGTGGCGTTCGTTGTATGGCTTGGAAATTCGAGGGGGTATTTGCAGAGACATTCCTCCGGACGCCTGGCAACACCCTCAGCGATATCGGGTTCCTCGAAAGAAAAACCTGTAAGGGCGTGTCCGCGACCGACGGCCGCCCAGGAGCACCTTACTGTCGGGGACTTGCCGTGGCTGGTAAGACTGTGGAGGTTCCCATTCTGGCCTGCACTATCGCGTGCCGCAGGCATGGACCTGCCCGGTTGCCGCGTTCGAGACCCGGATCGAGTTCGAAAAGCTGGCCGATATACCCCTCTTTCGCCGCGTGACTGGGTAAGGGGAGGCTCTCGGGTCCGAGTGGCCGAATGGAAGGCAAGGGACCCCGCCCCGCTTGTGAAGCGGGCCGCAGAGTGCGGATTCCGCTCTGAAGCCGGCCGCCATTTCAATCATTGACCCGCCACCATTCCAATCATTACCCGGCCAGTTTTCGGCACTCAAGTTCCCTTGGGTCAGCAACCTTGGCATGTGTCCCCTCGATATCCACGAGGAGAATTTAATGCCTGCAAAAAGAAAGCTGACCATGCGACACATTCGACAAATGCTGCGGCTTGCGGGTAGCGGAACGAGTAGCCGCGAGATCGCGGTGATACTTGGCATTGCTCGCAGCACCGTGCAGGACAATTTGAAGCGGGCTGCGATGGCGGGGCTGATTTGGCCGCTCGCCAGCGACCTGACAGACGATGTCCTTGAGGCCAAGCTTTTCGTCCACCCCGGCGTCAAGCAGGGCCAGCGATTGCGCCAAGAGCCCGATTGGGCCCCGTTTTCGATAGAGCTGAAGAAGCCAGGCGTTACGGTGCTTATCCTTTGCGAAGAATACCGCAGCATTCATCCAGATGGGTATGGATATAGCCGTTTTTGCGAGCTGTTCCGTGGCTTTGAGAAGTGCCTTTCACCGACGATGCGCCAGGAACACGTCGCCGGCGACAAAGTCTTCGTGGATTATTCCGGCAAGAAGGTGCCGATCGTCGATTGCAAGACCGGTGAGATCCGCGAGGCGGAACTGTTCCTCGGCGTGCTCGGCGCGTCGAGCTACACCTACGCGGAAGCCACATGGACCCAGACCCTGCCGGACTGGATTGGCTCGCACGTCCGCATGTTCACCTTCTTCGACGGTGTGCCCCGGCTGATCGTGCCCAATAATCTGACGTCCGGCGTCAACCGCGCCAGTTTCTACGATCCGGAGATCAACCGCAGCTACGGGGCATGGCTGCCCATTATGGCGTTGGCGTCCTGCCAGAAAGAGGGATTTCACGAGAATTTCGGAGCGCAGGCTGGGCTTATCATCGATCTTTAGCAGCGCCTCGATCCAGCTCAGCCTGAAGTGTTCAACATGGCTGATAGTCGCGGAGGTCTCCATTGCTCATGGACGAAAACGCAAAGGAAGAACGACTTTGCGCAACTTCTCGCAAGTTTCGACCCGGTGTACGACCGCTTTTACCCTATGCGCTTGAATAACAGCGATAAAAACCTGATTTCTCCTGCGGAATTCGCCGCCTGGGAACATGCAGAGTGGCCTGATCCGCGCTGGTAGACCGCCGGCGCTTCATCGGCGGTCCAAAAGGACAGGTCCCTCCCTTGATTGAGGGTGAAACCGTAAGGTGAGGTTTCGGAAGAGCGATTTAGAATTGCGTTTGAATTTGAAATCATAGCTGAAGCCACAGCCAGATCTGGAAACAGGCCGAGCAATCGCCTGTCCTTGGATTGGCCGTCCATTCCGATGGCCTGATGCAGGCGACACCGGACGGACCATAGCCCGACGAAGCGTGAAATCACCGATCTTGGTCCAAGGCTTGCGACCCGGCGTGCCGGTTACACTTCGACCGTTCAAGGACCGAGGGCGTTGAACGCCTCGGCAACGGAAGGTGAAACACTTGAACCTGGGGATGGGAGCTGGGCATCAAATTTCAGAAGACGCCCTACCCAGTCGTGTCAGGCTACCTTCTGTCGACGCCTCTGCCCAAGACCACTTTCCTTGGCCAAACGCGAGCGTGCGTCTGCGTAAGCCGGGGCAACCATGGGATAGTCGCTCGAAAGCTCCCATTTCTCCCGATATTCATCGGGCTGCAGGGAGTGACTTGTCATCAGATGGCGCTTCAGCGACTTGAAGCCAAGCCCACATTCCAGGCACGTCAATTGCTCGTCCTGGAGAGACTTGCGGACCGAAATGGCCGGCTTCGGCTTTTCGGCAACCACTTCAGCGGCAGGAGGTATCGAGCTTGAAGACAAAGCCGCGTGGACGTCGGCGATGAGAGAACCGAGATCGCTCATGGGGACAACATGATTGCTCACGTAGGCCGACACGATATCTGAGGTCAATTCAACGAGTAAGTCTTCGCTGGGAGCGATTGCTACAGTTTCCATCCATCCGATCTCTGTTTTCGATATCGCCGTTCCGATCAGCCGGCTGATATAAGTATTTCTAGTCTCTTTCATATAAACAAGAGAAGCGCAACTTTGACAGCAGTGCGTACTGCGATTAGTAGCCCTGCTCCAGTTGACGACTGGATACGGACAAAAAGTATACTTGGCAATAGGTCCTCGCTGATACTGAGGCAATCGGCTAACTATCTCCTGGGTGTACACATGGCTAAGCGCCCAGTAATCGGTCCCACGTCCGCGCAGATCCTCAATAGAACAAGGGGCGTATGCGATATGATCTGACCACCTAACGCGGTATAAAACACGCTCATGTTGAAGGCATGCGTGCGCGCTTGCGGGAAATTTAAACCAAGATTTCAGTTACGCCTGCATTGGCCATGGATTGTGACGCCGATTGATTCGAGCAGATGGATCTGAGGTTTCCGGGTGCTCACGAGCTTGACATTGTAGGGCCACGGCACTGTTCAAAGACATTACCCACGCTGCGTCATGGTTCCCGGCCAGCCGAAAAAACCGGATACCAGCCGGTTCCACGCGGCCCATCGCGCGAGCAAAACAGAGGCCGGTCCCTATATCTCTCCAGTCGCCGTCGAACAGATCACCCGCGATGATGGCGAACTTGACAGCCTCGGCCGAGGCCAGATTCACCAGATTATCGGATGCAGCTCGGGTTGCGCCCCGAACATCGTCAAGGGTATGGAATTCCACCTTCGCCCGCCGGGGTCCATCTGGCAAAGACGCTGGAGCGGGGGAAATTCGACGGATTGTTCATTGCCGACGTGCTCGGCGTCTATGATGTGCTGCATGGCAATGTCGATGCGGCGTTGCGGCATTCGGCGCAGGTGCCGGTCAAAGATCCGCTGCAGCTTATCCCGACCATGGCCTATGCCACCGAACATCTCGGCTTCGGCCTGACGGCGTCCTTGTCCTTCGAGCATCCCTACACCTTTGCGCGGCGCATTTCGACCCTCGACCATCTGACCAAGGGTCGCGTGGGTTGGAACATCGTGACCTCCTATCTCAACAGCGGGGCTCTCAACATTGGCCAACAGGCCCAATCGAAGCATGACCATCGGTATGACCTGGCCGAGGAATATCTGGAGGTGTGCTATAAGCTCTGGGAGGGCAGCTGGGAGGACGGCGCCGTGGTGCGCGACCCCGCCACCGGCATTTTCACCCATCCGGAAAAGGTCCATCCGATCGATCATACCGGCAAACACTTCACTGTCCCTGGCATCCATCTGAGCGAGCCGTCGCCGCAGCGCTCGCCGGTTCTGTACCAGGCCGGCGCCTCCAGCCGCGGCAAGGATTTTGCCGGGGCCCACGCCGAGTGCATCTTCGTCGCAGCACCGTCGAAGCCTGTGCTGAAGCGCTACGTCGCCAACGTCCGTGAGGCGGCCGAGCGCGTCGGTCGCAATCCACGGGAGATCTTGGCCTTCAACCTCCAGACTGTCATCCTTGGCGAAACCGATGCCGAGGCTAAAAAGAAGTTCGACGAGTACCGCAAATACGTCTCCTACGAAGGCGCGCTGACGCTGATCTCCGGCTGGACCGGTATCGATTTCAGCCAGTTTAGCCCTGACGAGCCGTTGCGCCATCGCTACACCAACGCCGTGCAGTCGGCGGTCGAAACCTTCACCACCATCGATCCCGACAAGGTGTGGACAGTGCGCGAAATGGCCGACTGGGTCGGCATCGGCGGTTTCGGCCCCGTCTTCGTCGGCTCGCCGCAGACGGTTGCCGACCTGCTTCAGGAATGGGTCGAGGACACCGATGTCGATGGCTTCAACCTCGCCTATGCGGTCACGCCGGAGAGTTTTGAGGACGCGGTCAATCTCCTGGTGCCGGAACTGCAGAAGCGTGGTGTCTATAAGACGGACTACAAGACGGGTACGCTGCGCGAAAAGTTGATCGGCCATGGACCACGCCTTACCGCACCCATCCAGGCGCCGGTTATCGCGATCTTTGGAGAGAACAACAACGCTTGAGAGCCTATCCATCCGTAGCCATATCGCTATTGTCTTCGTCGTCGTCGGGGTGATATCGGCGGCGGCCGGCCTGATCCTGACAGCGACTGTCAATTTTTACATCCCATCCTCTGGGAACGCCTTCTTGCTCAACGCCATCGGCGCAACCTTCATCGGCGCGACATTCAGTCCCCTCCGCCGCCCGAATATCGTTGGCACTGTGCTCGGTGCTTTATTGCTGTCTGCCGTGGCCAACGGTTTGCTGCTCAGCGGCTTAAATTTCTATTGGCAACAGGTTGGAACCGGGACTTTGATTTTTGCTGTACTCGCTTTGAGCTCCCGGAATAATCCTTCCCATGCATGAGGTTGCTGCTCCCAAGGCTACATGGTTGCCGTTCACCAGCTCGGCGCCGGACCCGGCCGGCTCTACTTACGCCACCTGTTTCCCAACACTGCCGCCACCTTATTGGTTTCCGCAAAGCTTGCCTTTCGCGAAGTCATCCTGGCGGCAAGAGGTTTGTCTTTCCTCGACCCTGGCAATCAGCCCCTTAATACGGATTTGGGAAAAATGGTGAGCTCAGGACGCAGCCGTCTGGCGACAGCGCCCTGCATTCCCTTGGCGCCTCCGGTCGCAATCGTCCGAGGCGAAACGCTGCAATAAGGTTCTTTGACAAAGTCGTTTGCGAGACTGGATCTATGCAGGCGTCTTTCCGGGAGTGGGCGAAACACAGCCACATCAGCGGTCACGTACAAGTATCGTCGATCGAAAGACTAGATTGAAGAAATGGACGCCTAAGCTTGAACCGCAGCCCGAAAAATTCGCCCGCAGTTACTGTTTTCGGCGCAACCGCTCCGTACGCTGCGGTGGTGAGCAGTACGATGGGCGGTATTCGCCGATAAAATGGGTCCATCCTCACGCGATTAGATGTCCGAAGACGACGCTTGACGGGGTAAAGCCGCGCATCAGCCATTCGACCACACAGTGTCACCCCAGCAGAGGCATTGGAGCTACGGGGAGAGCTGCGCGTCTGACGGCGCTACGAGCGATTGACAGTGTCGGGAAAACCGAAGCGTTCCGAGCTCGGGATCGCTTTGCTGGGAATGGAGAGGATTATGAAAAAGCGGTTGCAATATCTCCCATATAGGAGAAACTGACACCTTACATTTGAAAACTGAGATGTTAGTTTTAGTCATGCTAGATATTCAAAGCCCCTTTCTCGGCCACAATGAACCAGACGCGGTCGCCGTCACTGAGACCAGGTTGCGCTTGGCGATCATATCCGGAGCTCTAGGGCCTGGCGCCCGACTTTCCGAAGTAGGCCTCTGCCGGGAGTATGTGACAGGGCGCGGTATCGTTCGGGCCGCGCTCAGCCGACTGGCGCAGGGAGGGTTTGTCCTTTCGCAGCCGCGCAGCGGCTGGAAAGTGTCCGCCATTTCCGCCGTTGGACTGCGCGAGATCATCCTGGCGAGAGGGCGGTTGGAAAGCCTGCTTGCGGACGCACCACTGACTGCTGCCGATCTCACCGCCATGCGAACGATCTGCGACATGCAGGCGGCACTACGCTCAGTGCCTACCAGTACGCCTTCAGGCTATGGATCGCTGCATCGCAGCTACGATCGGCAAATCCGCGACATGCTGGCGACGAAACTGAAGGCCCCGCTCATCGCCGGCTGGCTCGCAAATCTCTGGGACAAGTCAGAGCGCTATTTGAATTATTTCGAAAGAACCGGCGCCGGAGCAGCGCCGTGCTTCGACTGGACGCCTTTCATCGAGGCCAAGGCACTGGCGAATGATGAAGAAGCAGCCGCCAGCCTGGAGGAAGCCTGCATGGCGTTCGCCCGATTTTCCCAATCCAGCCTGCTTTCGTCTGAACTGGTTGCACCTGAGGCCGCTTCGCCGGCACCGAGGGCAGCCCACGCGAAGACGGCGCTCCTGCCGCAACCCTCCCGCCGTGAACGATCTTCGAAGAGGACGACATAATGCGTATTCCGATTGCATTCGCTTCGTTGTTGCTGCTTGCCACGACCGCCCTGCCCCTCGTCGCCGTCGCGAAGGACGCAATTGTCGTCGATCTTGTCAGCGAACCGTCGTCGCTGGATCCGCAGAAGCAATGGAACCCCGATAGTTATTTCGTCTATCGCAACATTTTCGATCAGCTCGTAACGCGTGACGACGACGGCAAGATCACGCCGTCCATCGCCACGGCCTGGAACTACAAATCCGACACCGACATAGCCTTTACCCTTCGGAGCGACGTCACCTTTCATGACGGCACCCGGCTGACGCCAGAGGATGTGGCCTTCAGCGTCAACCGCATCATCGACAAGAAGTTCGCCAGTCCCCAGCTCAGTCAGTTCAACAAGATAGTCTCGGCCACTGTCACCGGCCCCAACGAAGTGACATTGAAGACCGACGGTCCCTATCCCGTTTTGCTGGCGCAGCTCGTTAAGCTTTCGATCGTACCGAAACATGTCATCGAGACTGTCGGCAGCGATGCTTTCAACCTCCAGCCGGTGGGCTCGGGACCCTACAGTTTTGGGGCATGGCAACGCGGCGTGGCTGTCTCGCTCGTGCGCAACGACAGCTACTGGGGCAAAAAGGGATACTTCAAGACAGCGGAATTTCGCGCCGTTCCCGATGCGTCGACACGGGTGGCCAACCTGAAAGCTGGGACCGCCGATCTGGTGGTCACGCTCAATCCCGATTTGGCTGCCCAGATCGATCCTTCGAGTGGCGCCAAAGTGCTCACGGCGGTTACCGAGCGCATCGCCTATCTCAAGCTCAATCCTTCGCGGCCTCCCTTTGACGACGTCAACCTGCGCCGTGCTGTCGCATATGCGGTCGACAGAAACTCGCTCATTGAGGGCCTTCTTGGCGGTTTCGACAAGCCGGTGTCGCAGCTTGCCTCACCCGAGTATGCTGGCTATGTCGATGGAATCGTCGGGTTGTCTTTCGACACGGACAAGGCAAAGGCACTGATTGAGAAGGCAGGCGACAAGGCAAAGCAGCCGATAGCTTTTTTGACGTCGCCCACTTTCGACCAGCGTATCGTCGAAGCGCTGGTGCAGCAGCTGGGCGATGTCGGCTTCAACGTCAACATCGAGACCGTCGATTTCGCAACCTATCTTCAGCGAATCCAGAGCGACAAGCCGAAGCAGCCAGCAATCTCCTTCGGTCGGTGGTCCTGCGCCTGCCAGGATGCCGACGGCGTATCCTTCCCGCTGCTGCATAGTTCGAGCTCCTTCTCGGCACTGTCCGATCCGCAGATCGACGCGTGGCTGACGGAAGCCCGCAACACCCTCGACGCCGCCAGGCGCATCGATGCCTACCGTCAGGTGGCAACCTCAGTTGCCAACGATGTCCCGGTCCTGCCGCTCTACCAAGCGGCCGTTCTTTACGGTGCCTCCGCCAAACTGAATTGGCAGCCGACTGCCAACGAAAGCTTTTTCCTCAATCGCGCCAGCTGGCGGGATTGAGGCGTCGCTGCTGCGAAGATGCCGGGCAACGCATAAGTGTTGCAGTTCCCTGCATTTAGCCGACCAAGTAAGCCGGTCCGCCGGAAAGCGAGGAAAAAGTGCCAAGTTTTATTGCCAAGCGGCTTTTTCAGGCAATCATCGCGCTGCTTGGCGTCGTGACGCTCATCTTCTTCCTGCAGCGGTTGACAGGCGATCCTGTCCTGCTGCTGGTACCGCAGGGCGCGACCCAGGCGGATATTGACGTAATGCGCACGGCGCTCGGATTCGATCAGCCGCTTTATCTTCAATATCTGCATTTCCTCGGTGGCCTCGCCCATCTCGATCTGGGCCGCTCTTACGTGCAGAACCTACCGGTCAACGATATCCTCGCAAGCCGTATTCCCTATACGCTGGAACTGGCTGCCGGGGCATTGGCGGTTGCCGTTGGCCTTGGCGTGCCAATCGGTGTCCTGATCGCCATCAACCGAACCTCCTTTTTGTCGCGCTGGCTGATGGGCGTCGTCTTGATCGGACAGTCGATGCCAACCTTCTGGACGTCGATCCTGTTGATCATGGTGTTTGGGGTGTGGCTGCGCTGGCTACCTCCATCGGGTGCCAGCGGTCTCTCGAGCCTGATCATGCCTTCCTTTGCGCTCGGTTTCCTGTCGATGGCAACCTTTGCCCGCGTGTCGCGCACCGCCGTGCTCGATGAGCTTGGCAAGGACTATATCCGGACCGGTTATGCCAAGGGCCTGTCGACCGGCCGCATTGTCTTGCACCATCTCTTGCGTAATGCGGCGGTGCCAATCGTGACCATCTCGGCGTTGGAAATCGCCAACCTGCTTACCGGCGCCATCATTATCGAAACGGTCTTCGCCTGGCCGGGTCTGGGACAACTCACCATCCAAGCAGTCAGCGCTCGTGATTTCTCCATCGTGCAGGGGATCGTGGTGATCGGTGCGGCTGCCGCCATCCTGCTGAACCTTGTCGCGGACTTTCTCTACAGCGTCATCGATCCGCGCATCCGATTGTCCGGGAGACGGCCATGAGCGTCGCGCTGGCACGGTGGAAAGCCGGCAAGGTTGCAGGCATGCCGGTCGGAGTCCTGCTCTCCGCGACCGTCTTGCTGTCGATCGTCGCCGTTGCGGTCTTCGCTCCGCTCATTGCTCCCTACGATCCCTATGCGCAGAACCTGCTCGGGCGCTTGAAGCCGCCGGGAACGCTGGCCCGCAAGACACTCTATCTGCTAGGCTCCGACGAGCTCGGCCGTGATACGCTGAGCCGTCTCATCTACGGCGCCCGCGTCTCGCTTCTCGTGGCCATCGCCTCCGTCGTCTTGTCCGGCATTTTCGGCTGCGCCCTTGGCATGCTGGCGGCCTTCTACCGCGGCTGGACGGAAACCTTGATCATGCGCCTAGTTGATATCGTCCTGTCGATACCGGCCATCCTGCTTGCGATCATCACCGTAGCAATCCTCGGCCCGGGACTTTTCAATGTCGTACTCATCTTGGCGCTTACCCGCTGGCCGCGCTACGCCCGTGTCGCCTATGGCCAGACGCTGTCGATAGCCACCATGCCCTACCTGCGCCTGTCGCGGTTCATGGGGGCAGGCTGGCTGCGCGTGCTTTGGCGGCATGTGCTGCCGAATATTGCCGGCGCGCTTGTCGTTGTCGCCACGCTCGAGTTCGGATTGATGGTGCTGTTCGAGGCCGGGCTATCCTTTCTCGGCCTGGGCGTGCAGCCACCGACGGCCAGCTGGGGCGCTATGCTCTCGGTCGGACGCAACTATGTCGCCAATGCTTGGTGGCTGTCGGTCATGCCGGGCTTCGCGCTTTTTCTTCTCGTCCTGTCTGTCAATTTCATCGGCGATTACCTGCGGGACCGCCTCGACCCACGGAGTCAGTGAGCACATGGTTGATTTTTCGCAAGATTACAAAGGCAAGCGCGTCATCGTCACCGGTGCGGCCGGCATCTTCGGCGGCTGGATCGCCGAGGCCTTCGCGGCAGCTGGCGCAACGCTGTTGGTCACCGATGCCGATACGTCAAGGCTGGCCGCTGCGGCTTCAAAGCTGAGCGGCGGACCGCATCTTCAGAAGACGGCCGACCTCACCTCGGACGCAGACCTCAAGGCGCTGCTGGCCTTCGTTGCCGAGAGCTGGGGGACTGCCGATGTGCTGGTCAACAATGCCGGCATCTACCCATCCGGCTTCTTGCTCGACATAAGTATAGAGGACTGGGACCGGGTGTTCGATGTCAATGTCCGCGCGCCTTTCATCCTGTCACAGGGTGTCGCTCGCCAGATGATCGACAACGACATCAAAGGCTCGATCATTAACATCTCTTCCGGCGCGTCGCGCAAGATGCGCAAGACCGTCGTGCCCTATTGCACCTCCAAGACCGCGCTCGACCGTCTGAACAAGGGATTTGCCATCGAACTCGCTGAGTTCGGCATCCGCGTCAACATCGTTGAGCCGGGATTTGCGCCCGGCAGCGATGTCAGCCACCTCACCCAGGAGCATATCGACACCGTCCTCGGCACTATTCCACTCGGCCGCGTCTCGGCGCCGGAAGATGCGGCAACGGCCGTCCTCTATCTCGCCTCGGATGCCGCGAGCTACGTCACCGGCTCGACGCTTACGGTCGACGGCGGCAACTCGCTCGGATCGCTCGCCGTTTTCCAGACCAAAAAGACGGCACTGTAGGCGAGGATCGAGACATGACGGCAGAAGATAAAATCGGTGCCTACGCGTCCTTCCCTTCTTATCAATGGCCTGAGGGCAAGCAGAGCGCGGCTTTGATCAGCGTCGATGTCGATGCCATCGCGCCCTTACTGTGGGAACATCGCGAGGCGGTACCGGATCGTCTGTCCCGACTTGAGATCCGCCGCTTCGGGTTGCGTACCGGAATTGGCCGTATTCTTGACCTGTTTTCCCGCAAGGGAATAAGAGCCAGCTTCTTTGTCCCGGCCGTCGTTGCCGAATTCGATCCGGACCTTTTGCCAGCGCTGCTCCAGGCCGGCCACGAAATTGGCCTGCACGGTTACTTTCACGAGCTCGCCAGGGATATTTCCGACGACGAGTTCTCCGCAGCGTTGGGAGCCAGCCTTGAGCTGTTCATCGCCCAGACCGGCAAAAAACCGCTAGGCTTTCGCTCGCCGGCCTGGGAGATGACGCCGCATATGCTCGCCGAGGTAAATCGCGCCGGTCTTGCCTATGATTCGTCGCTGATGGGGTTTGACCATCCCTACGAGATCGACGGAGTTGTCGAAATCCCGGTGCAATGGGCACTTGACGATGCAATCTTCTATAAATTCGAAAACAGCGGCAACGAACGCTGGGCACCGACCTCGAGCGCTGCGGTTCTGGCCGACTGGATAGCCGAATGGCAAGGATTGCACCGTTTCGGCGGCCTGTTCACGCTGACAATCCATGACTGGATTTCCGGCCGCGCGCAGCGCATCGACATGCTGGAGACGCTGCTTGATACCATCGTGGCCGCGCCGACGGCGTGGATCGCTACCGGCGGGGAAATAGCCACGCATCACGCGGGCTCGGGCAATCGCGGTCGCTTCGCCGTTGATGCCAATATTCCGGCATCGATTGAAACGCGACGCTTTGGACAAACCTCATGAATGAAGCCTGGCAGATCGGCAAACGCGAAACGCGCGGCACGGGCGGCATCGTGGCATGCCAGAACTATGTCGCGGCGGAAGCAGGTGCCGCCGTGCTTTCGGCTGGCGGCAATGCCATCGATGCCGCCATCACCACGGCGCTGGTGCTCAGCGTCGTCGAACCATGGCTGTCCGGCATCGGTGGTGGGGGCTTCCTGTTGCGTGGCGATACAACCGGCGCAGTCGATGTGCTCGACTTCAACGTGATCTCGCCTGCAGCCCTCGATCCCAAGGACTACCCGTTGGTGAAGGGCCGCGACGGCGACTGGTTCGACTGGCCATCGGTCGAGGGCGACCGTAACCTGATCGGCTACGGCTCTATCTGCGTGCCGGGTGCCATAGCTGGCTTTGCCGAGGCGCTGACGCGCTTCGGCACGCTTACCTTTGCAGAGGCACTGGCGCCGGCAATCGACCAGGCACATCGCGGCTTGAAGCTGGACTGGTATGCCGCTCTTGCGTTGGCAATTGACGGCAGCAACCTGGCGCAGTTCGAGGGGGCCGCAGCGCTTTTCTTGCGTGATGGCCGCGCGCCGCGCGTACCCGAGGGCGGCCGAACGACTTTCTTGCCGATGACAGCCAAGGCGCTGACACTGGAACGGCTTGCATCCGCCGGAGCCGCCGACTTCTATCATGGCGAGATTGCCCACACGATGGTGAGCGCCCTCAATGCCGGCGGCTCATCCCTTTCCAAGCGGGATCTCCAGGCCTATGCGCCCCGCTGGCTGAGACCCCTGACACAGCCTTTCGCCGGCCTTATGGTCAACGCGGTGCCTGGCCTGTCCGGTGGCCCCACTTTATGCGCAGCATTAGCCGAGCTGAGCGACACGCTGAGTGATGGCGATCCAACCGGAGGTCGGAACGCTGCAGCCTTCGCGAGCGCCCTGCGGCGGGCGACAGAGTATCGGCTCAGGAATCTCGGGCATGCCAGCGGCGAAAGCTGCACCAGCCACATCAGCGTTGTCGATGCCGAGGGCACCATGGTTTCGCTGACCAACACACTGCTTTCGCGCTTCGGCTCGAAGGTGGTCGTGCCGGAACTCGGATTTGCGCTTAACAATGGATTGATGTGGTTCGATCCCCGCCCGGGCCACCCCAATTCGATCGCCGCCGGCAGTCGGCCGCTGGCGAACATGAGCCCGATCATCGCCACGAGGGATGGAAGGCCGGAGATCGCGCTAGGGGCAGCCGGCGGACGACAAATCGTTCCGGCCGTCACTCAGATCCTCGCCTATGTTGCCGCCTTCGGCCTCTCGCTCGAGGAGGCTTTCAGCGCCACCCGCATCGATACCAGTGGAACGAAGGTCCGCGTCAATAGCGCTGCAGCAGGCGATGTGGCGACCGCGCTCGCCGGGAGCTTCGAGGTCGAGCTCATCGATGACGCGCTTTATCCGGTCAACTTCGCAGTGCCGTCCGCGGTCATGCGGAAGAATGGCATAAACAGCGGCATGGGCCATCCGAAAAACCCCTGGGCTGCAGCACGCGAGGGGAGGATGCCATGACCCCGCCGGTCCTAAGCGTCGATGGGCTGCGTGTTACGATTGACGGCCGTCCCGTGGTCGACGGTGTGGATTTCGCTGTCGAGGCAGGGGAGATCGTCACGCTGGTGGGCGAATCCGGTTGCGGCAAGTCAATGACCGCTTTCGCAGTCATGGGTCTTTTGCCGCAAGTGGCTCGCCAGGAGGGTGGGAACATCCGGCTCGGCGGGGAACCCATCGGTAAAGGGAGCCGTAGTAGCCTGCGTGGCACCGACATGGCGATGATTTTCCAGGAGCCGGTTGCCTCTCTCAATCCTCTGATGCCAATCGGTCGCCAGATCGCTGAATGCCTCATCGTCCACCGCCGCCTCACGCGCCGTGATGCCAAGCGCCAGACGATCGCCATGCTGTCCGATGTCGGCATTCCCGAACCCGAGCTGCGCTATGGGCAGTATCCTTTCGAGCTCTCCGGCGGCATGTGCCAGCGCGCCATGATTGCCATGGCGCTGATCACGCGCCCCAGGTTGCTGATCGCCGACGAACCGACGACGGCACTGGATGTAACCATTCAGGCGCAGATCCTTGAATTGATGAAGCGCCTGCGGGACGAGACCAACACAGCAATCCTGCTCATCACCCATGACATGGGCGTGGTCGCCGACATCGCCGATCAGGTGGCGGTGATGTATGCGGGCCGCGTCGTCGAAACGGCACCCGTCGACGACATTTTTGCGTGGCAGGCGCACCCCTACACCAGGTTACTGCTTTCGACTATCCCGCGCCTTGATGGTGAGGCCAAGACATTGCTGCCGACCATTCGCGGCGCAGTACCGCGCATAGGCGACTGGCCGGTGGGCTGCCGATTCTCTACCCGCTGCCCGCTCGCCAATGATGACTGTCGAGAGGATCCGCCGCTCGCTCCAGCCGGACTCGGCCGACTAGCCGCCTGCTGGCATCAAGATCGAGTAGGAGGGCTGGCATGAGCAAAGCACTTCTGTCCGTCCGCGACCTGCATGTGCATTTCCCGCTCGCGGCCGATTGGCGCGGTCGTCCTTCAGGCTGGCTGAAGGCGGTCGATGGCGTCGACCTGGATATCGCTGCAGGCGAAAGCCTGGCGCTCGTCGGCGAATCCGGTTGCGGCAAGTCGACACTCGGGGCCGCCATTCTCGGCATGCAACAGCGCAGCTCCGGCCGGATCGTCTTTGACGGAAGCGACCTGAACGACGACACAGCACGCAGGCGTGCCGAGCGCTCGCGTGACATCCAGATCGTCTTTCAAGATCCGGTGTCAGCGCTCAACCCGCGCATGGCGATCGGCCGCAGCATAGCAGAGCCGCTTGATATTCATGGCATCGGCAGTCCACGCGAGCGGGTCAACCGTGTGCACGAGCTACTGAAGCTGGTCGGCCTCAGCCCGGACGATGCGGAGCGCAAGCCGAATGCTTTTTCCGGCGGCCAGCGGCAGCGTATCGTGATTGCTCGGGCGATCGCGCTGCAGCCAAAACTGCTGATCCTCGACGAACCTGTGTCGGCGCTCGACGTGTCGATCCGCTCGCAGATCCTTAACCTGCTGCTTGAACTGCAGGGACGACTGGGGCTTTCCTATCTGTTCATTTCCCATGATCTGTCGGTGGTCCGGCATTTTGCCGACCGGGTGGCCGTCATGTATCTCGGCCGTATTGCCGAGACAGGCGCGACACGGGACGTCTTTGCCGAGCCTGTTCACCCCTATACGCAGGCGTTGCTGAGCGCCGTGCCACTGCCCGATCCTGTTGCCCAACGTCGACGGCAGCGCGTCCTCCTGCATGGCGATCTACCAAGCCCGGCCAGTCCGCCGAAAGGCTGCCGCTTTTCGACGCGCTGTCCGATTGCAGAGCCCGTCTGCCATGCAATTTCGCCTGAACTCGTGCCGGTGGGAGACAGCATCCACACCGCCGCCTGTCATATCAACGCCCCGGCCGAGCAGTTCGCAAGCCATCCATCCAAGAACCAACACAATCCGCCATCGGCATCCAACGCCGAAAGCGCCTTTAATAGGAGCTCATCATGAGTTTACGCAAACTGCTCGTCCTCGGCGCGAGCCTGCTTGTTTTGCTGCCAGCGGTCAATGCCGCGCGAGCAGTCGACAAGCAGAGGTTCGTCGTCGATCTTGTCAACGAACCGTCGACCCTCGATCCGCAACTGCAGTGGAATCCTGACAGCTATTTCGTCTATCGCAACATCTTCGACAATCTGGTGACGCGCGACAATGCCGGCGCCATCGTCGGCGAGGTGGCAACCGCCTGGAAGCAGGTATCCGACAAGCAGCTCGTCTTTACGCTGCGCGACGGCATCGCTTTCCACGACGGCACGCCGCTGACGGCGGCCGACGTCGCGTTCAGCGTCAATCGTATCATCGACCCAAAACTCGCAAGCCCACAGATCAGCCAATTCAACAAGATCGCGAAGGCTGAAGTGACCGGTGAGCACGAGGTGACGTTGAGCCTTGCCAGCCCGTACCCAGCACTACTGGCGCAGCTGACAAAACTCTCGCTCGTCCCGAAGCACGTCGTCGAAGCGGTCGGCAACGCTGCCTTCAACTTGGCGCCGGTCGGCAGCGGTCCCTACAAATTCGTCAAATGGGACCGCGGTGTCGCCGTGACATTGGATCGCAATGACAGCTACTGGGGCACGAAAGCTCCCTTCCCGCAGGCGATTTTCCGCGCCGTGCCGGATGCGTCGACCCGGCTCGCAGACCTTCAGTCCGGTACGGTTGATTTCGCCCGCGCCCTGACGTCGGACCAGGCGGCGCAGTTGGACGGCGCAGCCAATATAAAGGTGATGCCTGTACTCACGGAGCGCCTCTCCTATATCCGCATCAATTCAGCAAAGCCGCCCTTCGACAATCCAGCGCTGCGTCAGGCGCTGGTCTATGCCATCGACAAGGAGGGCATAACACAAGGCATTCTCGGCGGCCTCGACAAGCCGCTTGCGCAGATGGTGACACCGGCCCATTTCGGTTGGAGCGATAGTGTTACGGGCCTTGACTACGATCCAGACAAGGCCAAAGCGCTGATCGCTGCAGCCGGCAAACCACCAAAGTTCCACCTGACGACTGGCGCGTTCTTCGACCAACGCGTTGCTGAAGCTGTGCTGCAAGAATTGCAGGACGTAGGTTTCGATGTCGATATGGTTCAAGTCGACACCCCCACCTTCCTGCAGCTTATCCAGAAGGGACCTGCAGATGGCCCCACCCTTGCCATCAGCACGTCCTCCTGCGCTTGCCAGGACGCCGATGGCGCCCTCTCCTCATTGTTCCACTCCGGCAGCAGCTGGACAATCGCGGCAAAGCCGGAAATCGACAAGCTGCTCGATGAAGCCGGCTCGTCCTCAGACGACAAGCTCCGCTTGGCCGATTACCAGAAAGTCTCGGGCTGGATCGCCCAGGATATCCCCACTGTGCCGCTTTACCAGATGGTGGCGATCTACGGAGCAGCGAAGCCATTGAATTTCAAACCGACGCCCAACGAAAGCTTCTTTATCAATCGCATGAGTTGGGGTGACTGATTGTCTCACGAGAGCGCTACCAAATTCGACTGGGGCCCGAAGTCCCCTTTTCACGCCGATTTGTGGGAGGGAGCCTGTCGCATGCCCTGCTGCACGGGATAACCCGAGCCAGCATCATCGATCTCGCACGTGATGCCGGAATCAAGGTGGAAGAACGGAGCTTCACCGTCGAGGAAGCCAAGGGCGCCGCCGAGGCCTTCATCACATCCGCCACCAACTTTGCAACATCGGTTGTTAGGATTGACGACGCCGTTATCGGCAGCGGCAAGCCCGGCCCCGTCGCCAAGAAGCTACGCACGCTCTACACCGAAAGCCGGCTGGCTTCGGCGATCTGACGAGACAAGAACATCAGGCGCTGCAAAAGTGACATGCTCCCCCTGATCGCCAGTATCTCGGGGAGCGAGATCCGAGATTGAAAATCAGCACCGACTTTCATCGCAAGGCTTTGCCATTCTGAAAGTCGGGCCCGGCCTGACCTTTGCGCTGCGTGAGACGCTCTACGGACTGGACCAGATCGCGGCCTTTCTCTTTCCGGAGCTGCGCGAGGCCACACTGGCCGGGACGACTGAGGCCGTGATGCTCGAGCAGTCTCACAACTGGGATAAATATTATCACGGCAACCCTGCCGAGCAGCATCTGCTGCGTCACTATTCCTACAGCGACCGGATCCGCTATTACTGGCCGCAGGAGCGCATCTTAAAGGCGGTGTCGGAGCTTCTCGATATCCTGGGAGATCAGATCATTCCCGAAACGATGATCAGCCAACATCTCCGCGGGCTCTACCAAGGCGTCCGTGCTGGCACCATCGAGCCGACTGCCCTCGGGCTCATCATAGGCTCAGTCGAACTGGTTCTGGATGACTACTTCCAGGCATGCCGCGCGTAGAGGCGTTGGTGCATCGGTCGACGAATGAACGGATTGCAGTCTTTGTTCCTGTGTCTATGGGCGGGACCTTTTCCGGGGTTGCGATGACCTTGCCGCTTGTTCGGAGATCGCCACTTGTTTGCCCTCCGGCTCAGAGCCGTATGGTCGGGAACGGCGAGATCAAGTCCCATCAGCCGCAGCACTGACGTCAGAAAGGCCTTGGCCTGGCGCAGGCGCAAGCCGAATACGAGCCTAAGGCTCAGGGCGGTCTCAATCGCCAGATCGGAATAGCGCTTCTGGCCTCCCCTTGCCCTGAGTGAGGGCGCTGCCCAACCGTCAACAGCCTCCGACGTTACCAAAAGGGTTAGACTACCACGTTGGCGCAGACCCGCATCATACTCGGCCCAGTTCGTCACCTTGAACTTCATCTTGCCGATGTGATGACGGCGAGAGACGTTATGTTTGTGCGGCGTGGATGATCAATCAAGCTGTTTTCAATCGTAGCTACATAGGCTAGAACTTTTCAAATTTGATCCGTGCACCAGCGCCCATGCGATGCACTCCATGCCACACCCCCATGCTATCCTGGTTACGAGCCCACTTTTCTTGGAACGCGCAGCAGGAGCACTATGGGTGTAACCGCCAAGATCGCGATGCCCATTAGCCAGAAGCAGTCGCTGTACGTCATCACCAAAGCATTCTTTTCGATCAGACCCGAGAGTTGCGAAATCGCGCGTAGCTTGGCAGTCGCAGCGTCGAGCTCTTGGCTAATCCCGTCGACAGCCATGCGCGCCTGGCCACGGATCGAATTGGCAACCAGGGACTCCCGAATGGTAGACGAATGGACGGCGCTGCGCTGGTCGATGAGGATACCGCTGAGCGCCAGTCCGATTGAACCACCGAGATTGCGGGCCATGCTGTAAATACCGGCGCCGTCGGCTGCGTTTTCACGCCCCAGTGTCGCCATTGATACGAGGTTGAGCGGCATTGCCGCCAAGATCTGGCCGACCCCGCGCATTAGCTGTGATGCTGTAAAATCACCACCGGCGCTGTCAGGGCTAAGGCCGACGTCGAAGAAACAGCTGGCTGCCAACGATGCCAGTCCCAGTGCCACCATCAGGCGAGGATCAAACCGACCGACGATTCGTGGAAGAATGGGCACCAGGAGGAAAACGGGAAGAGCGGAAAGAGCCATGATCCCACCGGCCTGTCGAGGACTATATCCGGCTATGCCGCTCAAAAACTGCGGAACAAGGAAAGTGGCAGCATAAATCGCCGCACCGACAAACATGGTAATCAGTGTCGCACTTGCGAAGGCGGGATTTCGCAGCAGCCGCAATTTGATGACCGGATCGGCGCTTGTCATTTGTGCAACGATCATCGCAAGAAACCCGACCAACGAGGCGATCGAAAGATAGACAATAGCCGACGATTCGAACCAGCGATCTCTTTGCCCTTCTTCCAGAACGACGGTCAGACAGCTGAAGGCAACGCCCATGCCGAGGATGCCAAGCCAATCGGCATTGGCCAGAAGTTTGAGGTTCGCAGCCTGGCGCGGCAATCCGGTCAAAAGAAGGGTCGCCAGTGCAATCCCAATCGGTAGATTGAGAAAGAAACACCAGCGCCAGTTGGCCTCTTCCGCAAGATAGCCACCAATGACAGGACCGAGGAGCGGACCGAGGAGAACAATGACGCCAAAGATACTCATGCCGACAGGCATCTGGCGCGCCGGAAGTCTGGTGCGGACGATCACCTGCGCAGTCGGGATCAGTCCTCCGCCGAAGAACCCCTGCCCGGCTCTGCCAATAATCATTTCGACGAGATTATCGGCTGATGCACACGCGATGGAAAACAGAACAAAGGCGAAAGCCGACGTAAGAAGGAAATTTCGAAGCCCAAACAGCCGGGTAAGCCATGCCGTCAGCGGGATCATGATGACTTCGGCGACCAGGTAGCCGCTACTGATCCACGTTCCTTCCGTGCCGCTGGCGCCGATCTCGCCTTGAATTTGCGGCAAGGCGGTATTTGTGATCGAGATGTCGAGTGTTGCCATCAGAGCTCCGAGAGCACCGGCTACGACAGCAATCCAGTCGACGATACTCGCCTTTTCAGCAAGTGGCGCTGCGTCGCCAGGGCGAATGGGAACTGAGGGCGACGCCGGGCGCTCGCTCATTGCGCAGACACAACCTTCTGATTGCTCGCCGACCTCGTATCGACAGCCACGTCAATCGACAATCCGGGGACAAGCACGTTGCTGTTCTGCGAACCCAGATCGAGCCGGATGCGAACCGGCACGCGTTGGACGATCTTGGTAAAGTTGCCGGTTGCGTTATCGGGCGGCAGCAGCGCGAACTGGGAGCCTGTGCCGGGCGCAAAGCTATCGACAGTTCCTGTGATCGTAAGATCGGGATAAGCGTCGACGCTCACTGTTGCGATCTGCCCCGCCCGCATTCTGGCAATCTGCGTTTCTTTGAAGTTGGCAACAAGATAGATACTGTCGACAGGAACGATCGTCAGCAGGAGGGTTCCCGGCTGCGCGAACTGACCGAGTTGGACGGTCCGGTCGCCGACGCGGCCATCAATCGGGCTGCGAAGTACGGTCTCATCGAGATCGATCTGTGCTTGATCAACGCTTTCCTTGGCAGCCGAAAGCTGGGCCTCGGCCTGTTCAACTTCGGCTTTGAGCGACGTAACCTGCTGTCGAGCGGCATCAAGCACAGCTTTCTTCAGGCGAACCGTTGACTGGGCTTGGTCAAGGAGACTTCGCTTCTCATCGACCTGCTGCTGGGTCTGAATGCCGCGGGCCGCCAATGGCGAGGTTCGGTCAAATTCCTTATGTGCCAGATCTGCGTTGGCCTCCGCGTTTTCCAGATCGGCCTGCGCCTCCACAATCATCAGATCCTGCTGGTGAAGGTCCGCTTGGCTTTTGGCCAGGTCGGCATTGCGGGCGCTCAACATCGCCTCGTCCTGTCGCTCGGCCATCTGGTAGCGGCGCGGATCGATCTTGACGAGAGGCTGGCCGGCTTTGACGTCTTGGTTATCGCTGACATAGATCTCTGCAACCTGGCCGGAGACCCTTGGCGCCATCGAGACTTGATCGGCCCGAAGATAAGCGTTGTCAGTGCTTTCGATGAAACGCCCTGTCACAAACCAATGCCTGCCGTAAATGCCTGCCCCAAGGAGGGCAATGCAGGCGGCGGTTATGAGAACATAACGTCTGGGACGCCTTTTTCTCTGTGGCGCCACGATGACGGAGGTGGGCTGGGAGACGGGGTTATCCATGATGCTATTGCTCAGGGTTGGAATAGGCCGCTTTTATTCCACATGGAACATTTATGTCAATTGGAATATTTCTTGCGACTGGAACATTCCTACCGTCGTGCTATGTGTCGCTGCAAACTGGAGACACCCAATGACGAGCATTCGACGGCGGAATCCCGACAATGGCTATCCGCGCGGTGAGGAAACCCGCATGCGGATCATCAAGACGGCGATTGCGCTGTTTGGCGAAAAGGGTTTTGCAGGCGTATCGACGCGCGAAATCGCCACTGCCGCCAGCGTGCCAGCTCCGTCTTTGCGGTATTATTTCCAAAACAAGGAAGGGCTCTACCAGGCGTGCCTCGATGACATACAGGAAATTGCGCTGAAGGCAGCCGACCCTGCTCTCAGGCACGCTGAGAAACTCCTTGAGGAAGGGACCATGGCCTCAGTCGACGACATGATCGACGGTTATTGCGGGATACTCGATAGCATGGCTGACTTTCTGTTTGATACACCCGACGCGTCTAGTCGCGCGCTGTTTATCGCCCAGCAGCGCCATTCCTCGGACCTGGCGAGACCTGCACCTGATAAATCCTTGGGAAGGCGTATCCGAAGCTGCTGTACTAAAATTCTGGCAAGGACGAGTAGAGACGATGTTTCAGCCGAGGAGCTTCGCATCAGGGCAACAACGATCAACGGGCAACTGCTCATCGTTCATCTCGCGCGCCAGCACCTACCCGAAATCATCGGCTGGGATGAGGTAACGACGATAAGGCTGGGCGCGCTGAAGAAAGCGATACGAACACAGACGACGTTCATATTAAACGCCTACCGACAGCGCGGAGACTGACACCGACCGGCAGACCGGTCCATTGACGCAGGGGCAGCCCGACGGGTTGCCCCTCCGCATTGGTTGGCCGCTGGTTGAGGTCGAGCACGCCATGGCTGACCGCGTGGAGGTATCGAAACATAAGCGGGGCCATGGCGTCGACCGACATCATGTCGATCGAGCGATAGAGAAGCAGGGTCGGGCGATCCGCACAGGCGTTTTTAAGCGACATTGCCGGCGACAACTTGATCGCGGCTGTGGCGGCTCGCACTGCCGACGCGACCGGGTACCTTGCGAGTCTACCGCATCGGTGGCGACGAGTTTGCCGTCATCCTAGATGATGCGGCGTTCGATCTCAAAATTCTTCTACGAGAATCCGGACATCAAGGGCTTCAAGACGATGGTCGTGATGGATAGGGTGAAAGCCGGGTTCTCTTTGCCTATCGATGCAGATGACTTTTAGTGAAGCAAGTGTCCTTGAGATAAGTCAAATTAAAGGTGGAGCACAAATTGATGCCAGACAGATCTGGTCAAAAATGACAGCCGTCGCCTCGAAGGGATCTGAACCGTCGGTCCTCGAATTTAGCGCGTAGAAAAACGCCCATTCATGACACTGTTTCCGACAAAATAGGCACTAATGCGTAATTTAAGCCGCTCCAGCGGATATCCGTCGGCACGTTAGGTGGTGGGCCCTTATGAGGCCCACTCACATCACGGCCCGGTTTAGGACGCCAGAGCAAATGGATAGCCCTGCCTCCCATTGTCCGACTTCACCTTAAAGCGGCGTACCATATCAGCTAAGTGCTCCGTTTCTTGCGTCAGGTTCTGCGCGGCGGCGGTGGTTTGCTCAACCATCGCAGCATTCTGCTGGGTGACCTTGTCCATCTGATCGCCAGCGACCGAAACTTCACGCAGGCTGGTCGCCTGTTCGCGAGCGGCGACCGCGATCTCACCGACAGTAGCGTTCATCGCCGAGACCTGTTCAACGATCTGTGCCAGCGACACGCCGGACTGGCTGACGAGATCGACACCGGTCTCGACCTGGGCTGACGAGGTCGAGATGAGGTCCTTGATCTCCTTGGCAGCCTTGGCGGACCGCTGGGCGAGTTCCCGAACTTCCTGTGCCACCACCGCGAAGCCTTTTCCAGCTTCCCCGGCCCGGGCTGCCTCGACGCCGGCATTGAGCGCCAGCAGGTTGGTCTGGAACGCGATCTCGTCGATGACGCCGATGATATTGCCGATCTTCGCCGACGAGTTCTGGATCTCGCTCATCGCCTCGATGGCGCGTGAGACGATCAACCCGCCTTTTTCGGCATTGGTCCGCGCAGTGGTAACTGCACCCTGGGCCTGGCCAGCGCCCTCAGCCGTGCCGTTGACGCCGCGGGTCACTTCGCCGAGCGCCGCCACGGTCTGTTCCAGCGATGCTGCCTGCTGCTCGGTGCGCCGCGCCAGGTCGTTCGATGCCGTGGCAATCTCGGACAGGCCGGAGCGGATGGTGCCGATGGCGTGGATGACTGAGCCGACAGCCTCCTCGAGGCTCGCAACCGAGCTATTGAAGTGATCGCGGATGCGGGCGTAGCGCGTATCGACTGCGCCGACCCGGACTGTTAGGTCGCCGCGAGACAAGGCGTCTAGCCCGCTCGAAATCTGCTGGAAGGCTTGTTCCATCACCTGGGCGTCGGCAAAGCGCTCTTTCTCTTGGCGAAGGCGTTCGTGCTCGGCTGCAAGCCGCGCGCGCTCGGCATTGGCTTCCGCCACCAGCTTTGCGCGACCAGTTTGCTGGAACACCTGCAACGAACGGGCCATCGCGCCCAGTTCGTGGCCATGCTCGATGCCTTCGATCTTGATGCCTTCTTCGCCGCGTGCAAGCTGCTCCATCGCCTTTGCCATCTTGCTGATGGCGGAGGCGATAAGCCGGCCGAGAACATAGGAAAGTACTAGGCCGATGACGATCAGGAAGCCGCTGATGATCAGGGTCGTTGAGGTTGCCGAAGCGACGGTGCTTTCGACGGAGCCGTCAAGCGAGGTCTGCGCGCCAGTGATGTTGGCCTGCAGGTCACGGAAGCCGCTGGCAATCTTGTCTGCCTCCACCTTCATCCGTGTCTCGCGGATCTGATTGCTCGCGAGCAGTACAGCCTTCACGTCACCGAGACGGGCCGTGTAATTCTGCATCAGCTGGCCGGCGCCAGCCAGGCGTTTACCCTGAAGCTCGACCTTCGCTGAAGTCGCAGCCTTGGTGTTCAGGTCCACGGCTTCCTCGAGAGCCGACTGCGCAAGATCGTAGGCAGCAAGGTCATCCGCGTGCACGAAACGCTCTGAAAAATAGAGGCTTCGGTTCAGCGCCTCCAGCGTCTGGGCAGTCCGGCTCAAGAGATCGACGTCATTCTGGCGCCAAGCGCTGCGCATGACGTCGTTGAGTGCGATACTCGTCCAGGGGCCAAATTCCGTCACTTTTGCAATCAATCCGTCGCGCTTCTCCTGGAGCTTAACCAGTTCCGCGAATGCGCTGCTATAGGCTTGCATGTCCTGGCGGATGGTCGTTATCCCGGCCTGCAAGGCAGGGTCGCTGGCAAACCGCTGATCATCCTGGAGGAAAGCCGCCACGTTTTTTTTGAACTGCTCTGCGACCGCATCACTCGGCGTCGACCGGAAAGCCTCCGCAGCCATCTGGATGTCGTGCAGCTTGTTGGAGTAGTCCGAGATCGAAAGGGTTTGGCTGGCCGTCGCTCGATAGGATGAGAAGATCGATGACAGACTGTTCATGCCGGAGATCGCGTTGAGTGACAGGAGGCTCATCAGGAGGATCAACGGCACGAAGCCCGCCGTAATCTGGGCCCGAATGCCGAGTTTTTTCCAAAATTGCATGATCTGTGTCCCCTCGATCTCTTACTGGCTTTTCGGCAGGTATTGGGTGACGTTCTGAGGCGTTACCAGTTCGAACGGAACGTAGTTTTCGCGTTGTACCGTTTCCTTGCGGATCAGCTTCAGTGCGGTCTCGATGGCGGTTTTGCCCTGGCCCTGCGCGCTTTGCAGGATGGTGACGTCAAGATCTCCGGATGTCATGGCGGCAAGGGCGTCATCCGTCGCGTCCACGCCGGCAACGATAACATCCTTCATCGATACCCCCTTGCGCTTCAGAGCGCGGATAGCGCCCAGCGCCATCTCGTCGTTATTAGCGATCACGGCGTCGAACTTGACACCGGCTGTCAGCCATTCCGTCACCTGCTGGTCGGCATAGTCTCGCGACCAATAGGCAGCCTGCCGCTCGACGAGCTTCATGTCTTTGCATTCCGGCCTGGCGAAAACCGTATCGATGTCCTGAGTACGGGCGCGGGCTGCGGCATGGAAAAGCTCGCCCATCAGCACCACAACCCTGCCCTTGCCCTTCATGATGCGGCAGACTTCGGCGGCCTGCAGGGTGCCTGACTCCTTCTCGTTCGAAGCCACGACCGCCTGGTCGGCTGGCAACTCGGCGAGGTTGGCGGGTTCATTGTTGACGTAGATCAGCGGGATGCCGGCATCCTCCGCAATCTTGGTCATTTGCGGACCAAGATCGCCGTCGGATGGCGCCACGATGATGGCGCTGACTTGGGTGGCCGCGAATTTCTTCAGTTGTTCCAGCTGACGGTCGTTGCTGCCATCTGCATTCTCGATTGTGACCGTCACGCCCGGCGTGGCTTTAGCGCTGGCGCTGATCGCGTCGAGCAAGGCCGATTTGTACTTGTCGAGTTTCGACATCGACACACCAATCGTCTGCGCCTCGGCGCTTACGGCAGAAAGTAGCAATGTAATCGCTACTAATATGTTGCTATTCATTGTCAGCCCCGAGCTATGATCCCATTGCGCTACATTACGGCGACATAGTAAACATTTACCTTATATGCTCAGGACTGAGGCAGGTGTCGTTTACTTCTGAGAACGTTAGAGGCGGCAGGCCGTCGGCCCGGCTCCCCCCCCCTCGCGCCAGCAGACATTATAGTTTTGCCGCGATAAGATGGAGAGGTAGTCTTACTACCGTTCTCGATGGCTTATCACCTTGAATAAATTCGAACCGCCGACGCCCTATCCGGAGGTTAAGTGCCTGATAGATCGAACTTACGGGCATCACGTCATTCTCTGGAACACACATTCTTGAATGTTCGCGCTAGCGTTGGGCGCGAGCGAGATCGACAGTCATGTCAGCACGATCACTTGCTCCCCGCGTCTCCCAAGCAGAAGAAACCCCAAAGCAAACAGCTCACAAATTGCACCCACCAGGCCGATCATCGCCAGGGAGGTCCATTGGACTGTCGCTGCTCCAAGTACCGCTCCGATTGCAGCCCCAAGATAAATGGCCGAGGAGTTCAGCGACAGGGTCACCGGCGCGAGGTGCGGATCGATCATCAAGAGTCTGACCTGTTGTACTGCCGGTAGCGACCAACCAAAAAGCGCCCAAATGGTGATAGCGCAGACAACCCCACACAATGCCCAGCCTGCAGGAGCAAATGCGGCAAGCAGTGAGAGCGCCGCAAAGGATACGACCATCATCGCTGTGGCAAGAATTAGAAATTGGCGCTTATCCCAGCGGTCGGCAACATGTCCGCCGATAGTGTTACCCACCGCGGCAGCCACGCCAAAGACAAATAGTGTCAGCGCCACGCCCTGCGGCGATATCTTAAACACGCTTTCAAGATAGGCGCCGAAGTAGGTGTTGACCGTAAACGCGCCGATTAGGACGAGGACCGTCAACACCAGCACCGCCAGAACGTCGGGCCGCCGCGCAACAGCCAGCCGACGGCTGAGGCTGATGGCCGGAGGGCTGGGCGAGCGCGGCAACCTGGCGATGATGCCGACCAGAGCGAGCGCGCCAAGAGCAGCGACACCCATGAACGTCGCACGCCAATCGAAGCGGGCCGCGATCAAGGTCCCCATGGGGACCCCCAGCACAAGCGCAATCGTCATCCCGCTATATATGAACGATAGCGCGCGGCCACGTCGATCCGGTGCGATGCTCATAGAAGCGTAACCGGCCGAGGCTGGCATGAATGTCCCGGCCGAAAGCGCCAGCAGGACGCGCGCAACGGCAAGCGCTGTGTAACCGGGCGCAAACGCGGCGGCAAGATTGGACAGCGTAAAAGCGGCCATTGCGCCAATCAAAAGCGCTCTTCGCGGAACGTTGGTGGTCGCAACGGCAATCAGTGGCGACCCGACTGCATAGGCGAATGCGAAAATCGTGACCAACTGCCCGGCCGTAGCAACCGACACGCCCAGATCATGCGCCATTCCTGGCAGGATTCCTGAGATCATGAAACCTTCGGTGCCGATCGCGAATGCTCCGAGAGCCAGCCATATCAAATTACGGTACATGACAAAATGATCCAAATGTTCAACAACTCTTGGACTTATGCGCCTGACGAGGCTTCGATGTCAAGTAGTCCAAAAGTCATTGAATTAAATGGCGACGGACGCTATGACGACACATGGCCAAGGAAATCTACCACCCCACCATCGAACAGATCGACCTATCGACGGTGCTCGACGCGATGAGCGATCCGACACGACGCGATATAGTCCTGCGGCTTGTTGAGTTGGGCGAAGGAAATTGTTCGGGGTTTTCAGAGTTTGGTTCGAAGACCAATCTGACCTATCACTATGCGCGATTGCGGGAAGCCGGCATCACCTCAACCAGGGTTGAAGGCACGCAACGGATCATATCATTGCGACTGGACGACCTTGAGACCAAGTTTCCGGGTCTCATGACCGCTATTCTCTCTGCTGCGCCACGGAGCAGATTCCGGGCCTGATTCCAGCCTTCCGACCTGCGCCGAGCTGCGTTCGGCACTCAAAGCCAATGAGCATCGTATTCGCAAAGCCACCAAAATTTGACTCGAACAAGAGAGACTAAGATGGGTTGGAAAACGCCACAAATCGAATACGTTAACGGTTACAAGATTGTGGAGGCGAACGGGCCTGTTTTCAAGGTCTTCGACGGAGATCGCCAACTTGGTGATGATTTCCCCTACTCTGGAGAAGCCGTTGCTCACGCAATGTCTCTACCTAAACTGGACCCGGCCCGGCGGTAAGCCGACCTGATTGAAGGAGGGATATTGGTCACGGGCTTGAGGTGGGCGTTAGGAGGATACTGCCATTCAGTCAAAATCTGAATTTCGCTTGAAAGCGATTCAAGCCGCCGACCACTCAGCTTCAAAAACATTTTCTAACGAAATCAACCGGATGAAGCGTAACGCCCATTTATGGAACTTCATCACCGCAAGCTTGGGTATCTGATGTCCCTGCTACCCCAGTCAAACCTGGCAAAAAAGCTTCTCAGTCGCCCAACCGCGCTTAAATCGTTGCGTCGTGGGCAGCGATCTCATCCTCGAACAGTCCAGCCAGATCCGTCGGGCCCCAGTTCTGTTTAGGCACCCTGTCATGGGCACGGGCAAGCGCTTGAACCCTACCCCCAAGCGACACGACATAGCTGGAGACATCGGTGCTGGCCGGGCTGGTCTTGGTGACCAGGCTTCTGATCAAGGCCAGAATGTTGCGAACGCGGTGATTGAGTTCCGCTATCAGCATTTCCTGCCGTTCCGTGGATCGCCGCCGCTCTTCGGTGGCGTCGTTGGCAAAGCGAAGGATGACTTCGATCAGGGCTTGAAGGATCGCTTCCCCGATCCGTTCCTCGCGCTCGGAAAAGGGCGTGGCGCGTCCACGCACCAGCTCGGAAAATGCGGCAAAACTCTTCCGCGGTGTCAAACGAAGGCCGTCCTCGCTTTGCTCCACCATCTTGGCGGGATCGCCGCCCCATTTGATCTCCGTAAGCCGCTCGCGGCGAAACAGCATGATGTAGTCTCGAGGAACCCGAGAGATCGGTATCGCCAGCATGCCCGCGGCCAGATGAGATGTCTGCGCGCAGGGGGCGTGGACGGCAGCCAGGTTGTCAGTGGTATAAACGCGGCTCGGAGATGCCGCATTCAGATGATGCGCGAGAGCAATCACCTGTTCCTCGGGTGGAGTTGAACCGTGGAGATAGACGTGTTCGGCTCGATAGGTCGCGACGCCGTCGCAGTCGATCATGTCGCGCGTCATGTCCTGCAGCCAGCCGGCATTCTCCAGCAAGGTCTCATCACCGGCAATCATGACAATGAGGCGATCAGCAAGGGAGCGGGCCTTCTGCTCATCTTCGCCGGCACCACGCCGCAGTCGACTTTCGAGCATCATGGAATACATGGAGCCGAACAATTCTGCCGCAGTTCGCATGATGAAGCTTGGCAAGCGCGGGTCGCGGAAATGGCAGGCGATCAGACCCCACAGCTTCTCTTCAACAACGATTGATATGCAGAGAGAGGCGCCCACACCCATATTCTTGAGATATTCGATGTGGACCGGCGACACCGAGCGGCTGATAGCCATGGACAGGTCCAATAACTTGGTGATCGCATCCACGGGCGGCAGCAGTTGAACGGGGGTCGAACCGCCATTTGCAATAATCCGGGACGGGTTCCGGAGATACAGAGACCTCGCTTGGCTCGGAATATCAGAAGGTGGATAGCGGAGGCCGAGAAAACTCTCCATCCCTCCGCGGATGGCTTCCGCGGTGACCGCGCCATGCCCTTCGCTGTCGAACTCATAGATCATCACGCGATCAAAGCCCGTGATCGCTAGAACCTGCCGCGCGGCATCGCTGTGAAACCTGGCGGTCGAGCGCGCCTTGGTGAGCCTTGCTGGGCAGGACTTTGTGCCGATCCTGTCTAAACTGCACCGACGGCAGATCCTTCCAGAAGCGCTTGGACGCTGGAATAAATGATAAGAAACTCGGGCAAATTCTATATCGGCGGGGCGTGGGTCGATCCGCTTGGCGCTCTCAAAATGGGCGTCATCGATCCGGCAACCGAACAGCCATTCGCGTCCATTGCAATGGGAACGGCAGCGGACCCCGAGGCAGCGATCGCTGCTGCAAAAGCCGCTTTTCCATCCTTCTCGCAATCGTCGAGGGAGGAGCGCCTTGCACTGCTTGAACGCATTCTCGACATTCTGAAGCGTCGCAATGACGAGATCGGCGACATCATATCCAGAGAGATGGGCGCACCGACCGACCTCGCGCGCAGTTCCCAGGCCAGCATCGGAGCTGCCCATTTCAAGGAAACGCTGCACGCGCTCGAATCCTTCGCGTTCGAATATATGCAGGGAAGCACACGCATCGTTCATGAGCCGATCGGCGTCGTCGCGATGATCACACCTTGGAACTGGCCGATCAACCAGACCGCCTCCAAGGTGGCACCGGCCCTCGCCACCGGCTGTACCATGGTTGTGAAGCCCTCGGAAATCGCACCGCTCAACGCCATCATTTTGCGGAAATCATGCACGAAGCGGGCGTCCCCGCAGGCGTATTCAATCTCGTCCAAGGCGATGGACCGACAGTCGGCGCAGGGCTTGCGAGCCACTCCGATATCGATATGGTCTCGTTCACCGGATCGACGCGGGCTGGCATATTCGTTGCACAGGCGGCGTCGCCCACCGTCAAGCGTGTCCATCAGGAGCTGGGTGGCAAGTCACCCAACATCGTGCTCAGAAGCGCCGATCTCCACACGGCCGTTGCGGCGGGCGTGCGTCGCTGTTTCGACAATTCCGGTCAGTCCTGCAATGCGCCGACACGGCTGCTGGTGCGGATGGAGCGCATGGACGATGCGATCGCCGTAGCACGGGCGGCAGCAGAATCGATTGTCGTCGGTGCGCCTGGGCATCCCGCGACCACCATGGGTCCCGTTGTCAGCCAGTTGCAGTTCGACAAGATCCAGGGTTTGATCCGTAAGGGTATCGAGGAAGGCGCCGCGCTTGTCACTGGTGGATGCGACAGGCCGGCACATCTCAATGTCGGTTATTACGTAAAGCCGACCGTCTTTGCGCATGTGAGCAACGACATGACCATCGCACAAGAAGAGATCTTCGGCCCGGTCCTCGTCATGATCGGCTACGGCGCGGAAGACGAGGCTGTCGCCATTGCCAACGACACACCCTACGGCCTCGCTTCCTACATCCAGGGAGAGCCCGCTGAGGCAAGAGCCCTGTCGCGAAAACTTCGGACCGGCATCGTGCGCATTAACAGCTCTGGCTGGGACGGTGTGGCGCCCTTCGGCGGCTACAAGCAATCGGGCAACGGCCGCGAATACGGCGAATTCGGCATTCATGAGTTTACCGAGATCAAAGGCGTTGTCGGCTATGCCGACAGCTGAGCGCCGGACAGACAATTTCTTGCGCTTCTCGTCTGGTCCTTTGCCTTCTACCGGTTTGATCAGCAGCAGGCCTAAATTCTCGGTGGGATCGTTCGTTGCGCAGGCACACGGTCGGAGTCGGTCAATCCCACGCCGAAGTGGGCAGCGGCGTCCGCCAAAATCACTTGCAGCATCTTCGCGGCAGCTTCAATTTCATCCTTTTCCCCTCTTTGAGGCAAGCGACCGGCATCCTTTGGGTAACGGTAGGTCGTAGCGTAGACAGTGAGGAAGGTGATCGGAGACATTCTTGCCTTCAACGCATTCTCGTTGGGCAGGAGATCTCTAAGAACGTCAAGCCGATGCGAGTCTCTACGCTCGGCCTTGATATTTTCCGAGTTGAGGAGCGCCAGAAGGATTTTCTCGGCGGCTTGCTGCAGATGGTAGACATCGTTTCTGTTGTCTATTGCTGAAAGGGCCTGAGCTGCAACTAAATCTTCATGCGCCAGCCGAAGATAATTTGCGATGTGGAGATCAGCCGACATCAAGAACGACGCCGTCTACGACGATATGGCTGGATGCGGAGTTCGCAACGGCCAGGTCAGCGTGGAACTCTGAAAGCCTGATGCAGGAGACATCTGCGTAAACGCCCGAGCCTTCCTGAATGCGCCAACCAGACATGGGCGAAAAAAAGCGTTCCGGCGCTTCGTCGGAAACGATCACTTTTAGGTCCCAATCGCTCTGGCTAGTCGCGTCCCCGCGGGCGCGGCTGCCATAGAGGACGACATCGATCGGGCTGTATTCCGCCTTGATACGAGCAAGCAGCGTTCCCAACTCCGGAAACCGACCGGGAGAAACAACACGTCCGCCAAAACTTTCTGCAACAACAGTCATTTCCGTCCCACTACATCGCTCTTTCACCACATATAGCCGCTCTCAACAGGCATTTCTACTGGTTGATATCAGGGTAAGCTATAGAGGTATCGCCTTCGCCGCGAAGGCTCGGCTCAACCGGAACAACCATGGCGCCTGGAAAGGTGGCGGCGCACGTAAAGATGTCCGAGCGCAATACCTCGCCTTGAAAGGATATGATCCTACGGCCATTGGGTGGACCGGCTGGGTCGGAATAGAATCCATCAGTTCAGGGGGCTGGCTTTGGCTCGAATACAACAGTCACCTTTACTTACGGTGCGCTAATCGCATACCGTTCCATGGGTAAGTCGGAGACTCAAGAAGTATGGCGACAGTTGAGAAGATTACGATTGCATTGACATCCGAAATGGCGGGATTTGTGCGGAGCGCAGTCGATGCCGGAGAATATGCATCGACGAGTGAAGCTATCCGTGACGCCGTCCAAGAGTGGAGGGAGCGCCGGGATTTGCTTGGCTATACAGTCGAAGATCTCCGAGTGCTTGTGCAGCAGGGCATCGAAAGTGGGCCAAGTTCGCGCTCGACAATGGCAGAGGTAAAAGCTGCAGCGCGCGAACGATTGGAATCTTCACGAGACGAACGCTAAGCGTGCATTCAATTATCAGAACCGATCGCGCGGACGAGGACCTGATCGAAAGATGGTCCTATATAGCCGCTGACAACATGTATGCAGCTGACCGTGTACTCGACGCGATTGAAGCACGCTGGGACAATCTCGCCCGACACCCCTACTCTGGAGTTGCGCGCGACGATATCGCGCCTGGCTTTCGGCATCTCGTCTCAGATGAGTATCTAACCCTTTATCGGCTTAGCTGCAGTGCTATTGAAATCGTCCGTGTCCTGCATGGGCGCAGAAGGATACCCTCCAAAGTCATGATATGACGCGCCAGGTCCCATAGCCTGTGTATGTACCCAAATTGGTATCGTAAACATGACGGAGGAAAGGCCAGCCAAAGATGCCATTGGCCGTTATATCTCATGCTCGGGTGATTTTCGCCCACAAGCTCATCGCCGCTGTGCGCAGTTCGCGATGGTGGCCGGAGGAGATGTCGTGGCGCGGGATGGGGAAAGGCTTGATCGTGTCCCAGCGCGTGGTGTTTCGGGTTTCATAGCCATCGGTGTTTTCCGGTAGGGTCGGGTTGATTATGATCAATCTGAAGCACACCACCGATGACATGATGAACCTGCGCTCGCTTGTTGAGAAGAGCGCCGACGCGGATTTGCTGCGCGAGATGATTGGCTTTGCCGCTGAAAAGCTGATGCCACTGGAAGTTGGGGCCGCGACGGGTGCTGGCTATGGCGAGAAGACAGCGCTTCGTCTCGCCCAGCGCAATGGCTAGCGCGATCGCGACTGGGAACGCGAGCCGGGACAGTGGAGCTGCGCATTCCCAAGCTGCGGACAGGTCGCTATTTTCCGAGTTTCCTGGAGCCACGCAGCATGGCTGAGAAGGCTCTGACGGCCGTCATACAAGAGCCCTATATCCAGGGCATCTCGATGCGATCCGTCATCGATCATCCGGTCGACTTGAGGACAAGTGACATCTGGATGAAGCCGTTGTTTCAATCCGTGGCAAAAAGCATTGGCTGTGACGCACAGTTGATCAGGATGGTTTCGTCTCGGAGGTGCTCACGCAAAGCCGCCAAAATGCAAAGGCCGCCAGGCGCCTGATCCGCAAGCTTTTGAAGGGTCAGGGACGGTCACCGCGCGTGATGATCACCGACAAGCTGCGGTCCTACGGCGCAGCAAAGCGTGAAATCATGCCGAGTGTAGAGCATCGCTCCCACAAAGGGTTGAATAATCGGGCGCAGAATTCTCACCAACCAGTCCTCCGCAACGTCACTCGGCAAACCGGCACGCTTGCCGCTCTCGACCTCGGCCTTCTCTACCCATCATGGAGGGTATGTGCCGAGCAGCCGAACTTGGCCGCTATCGATGATACCGCCGCCCAACGCGATGAGTGTTCGGCCTCATGTTCCGTCACCATCCGAACGGCGCGGGCGCGGACTTCAGGAGAGAATTTCTTCGTCGTCTCGCTTGTTAGCCCTTACTTCTCATGAGTTGGGGTCTCCGGCAAACCAGGCGCGGTTCATTAACGGGTTCTTGCCATGTGCACTTGACCATCGCAGGATGCAAATCCTCACGTGATAACGAGTCCTGAGCCTTCGCCTCCTTGGTGACAATCTTTCACTCATCTTTATTATTACATAAGCATAGAATGCTAGATTGGGGTGCAAAGGCATTTGAATTGGCATGTCGCTCATGGATAACAAGCTTTCGTGGACCAACTATGAATTGGATGACCTCCTAAGACAGCTTGGACTGGCTTTGGAGGCATCAGGGATTGGAATTTGGCAACATAACGTTAGAAGAAATCAAACGAGATGGGATGAACAGCTCAAGTTGATCTATGGGGTGCCGAAAGGACCCCTAGATGTGGTGTGGCTCAACACCGTACATCCAGACGACGTCGCAGAGACAAACGCTATTTTCCTTCATGCGATCGAGAAGAAATGCGACTATGCGGCGCAGTTTCGCATTATCCGCGCCGACGGTGTCGTTCGCCATCTGCGATCCCGCGCCCGATTTTTCGTGGATGCAATCGGCGATCCTTGTTTTATCGGAGCCGAGTGGGATGTCACGGAAGATGTTCTGCTCAACGAACAACTTGCTAAAGAGCGGGAAGATGCCGAAAAAAGCCGCTTTGAGGCTCGATTTGCCGCAGATCACGACTACCTCACAGGTCTCCCCAACCGGCGAAGTTTCGATGCATATATATCTTCCTTTGCACAGAATTCAAACACGTCAATCACGCTCTGTCATATAGACATCGATCGTTTCAAAGAAATAAATGATCGGTTTGGCCATGCGGGCGGCGATATTGTTTTGCAGCACTTCAGTGAAATCTTGGCTAAGTCCGTCAAAGACGGCGATGTTGCCGCTCGCCTAGGAGGAGATGAATTCGCTATCCTCTTAAAAGGTGACCAGGCAACGCGTTCTGACGAAGTCATCCAAGTTATTCGTAGTTCATTGGCTGAGCCATTATTCATAGGTGTACACCCTCTCACTGTGCAATGTTCGATCGGAATAGCAACGGCTCGCGCCGACGATATAGAAAGATTACTGTGGTCGTCAGATCTCGCATTGTATCATGCTAAGCAAAATGGGCGTGGTCGCGATGAGATCTTCACCGAGACCCTTGGGGCCGATTTGCATGCAGAACGCCAGACGCTTTTCGATTTAAGCGTGGGTCTGTCTGATGGACAGATAATACCGTTCTATCAGATACAGGTTGATGCTCAGTCACGAGAAATTAGTGGATTTGAGGCTTTGGCCCGTTGGTATCATCCCACCAGGGGATTGCTTTCTCCGGCCGCATTCTTGGACATCGCAATTAGCAGCGGTACGATTGACCAAGTGGACAATGCGATACTTTCTAGCGTGCTAATCGATACCAGCCGATGGGCGTCGATGGGGCTAACTGTCCCCCGTGTTTCAGTAAACCTATCTGCGAGCAGGCTATCGGATCCATCCCTTCTTACTACGCTGTCCCAGCTGCAAATACCCCCCGACAAAATAAGTTTCGAACTTATTGAGACGATATTTTTAGATAGTTTAAGTGATCAAGTTAAGCGTAATATTGACGGTATCAGGGGTCTTGGAATCCAGATAGAGATCGACGATCTCGGTTCAGGACACGCATCGATGCTTGGCATGATTGAACTCAGGCCGGAGCGGGTGAAAATTGATCGACAGCTTATCACCCCAATCATACAATCGGTAACCCAACGTCGCTTGGTTAGGTCGCTCGTTGATATAGCGCGGGCGCTTGATATGGAGGTTGTTGCCGAAGGCGTCGAAACGCTGGAGCATGCAGATGTCCTTGTTGGCTTGGGGATCGACCATTTTCAGGGGTACGCGTTTGGTCGGCCAGAACCCGCCGCGGTGATCGAGACACTTTTGACTAAACTGCAACCATCTGGTTCCGCGATGAACGCGGACACGCGTCAGCGTAGGGCTAGATCGAAAGTCGGCACGACGCGATAGTTTATAAATTTCGACGTTTACCAAGAACAAGCGAAAGCAAAGCTATTGCGTGAAAGGGGCAAGTAAGGCTGTGCACTCGCTACCGAAGACTGATAAATGCCGGAAAGGCCAAAACGGTTGCCGTGAAAGCATTGTCCGAGAATGGCTGCCTTCAAATACGCGATCGGGCAAGAAGTAGTACCCCTCGGTAAGCCTCGAAACCAGCGTGCTGCACGGGCCGCGGTCGTCGTGTGCGCCTGGACAGCGACATAGACCCGAAGGCGCTAGCCCCACTCTCGATTGTGAGCTGGGGCGACGACGATTCCTGTTTCTGCTGGTGGAAAGGTCTGGTTGGCAATCGGCCAAACGGACATGCGCAAAGGCTTTCCCGGTCTGTCGCTGACGGTGCAGGAAACGCTGAAGCGCGATCCCATGTGCGGACACCTGTTCGTCTTCCGCGGTCGCGGTGATGGCCTGATCAAGGTCACCTGGCATGACGGTCAGGGAGCCTGCCTGTTCATAAAGAAGCTGGAACGCTAACGCTTCATATGGTCGTCGGCCGCCGACGGGACGTTCGTGATTACCCCTGTGCAGCTCGGCTATTTGCTGGACGGCATCGATTGGCGGATGCCGCAAGAAAACCTGGCGTCCGACCTCAGCCGGATAAGCAAAAACCGCCAGGATGACGGTGTCGTTTCCCACCGATCTTGCGAGCGCACTTGCGCCTCCGTCCCTCCGTCAAATCCAGAGCTTGGCCAAGCGCCAAAAACGCTTATTAGATACATTTAATCAAGCGGTCACTCGCTGAATTTCGTGATTGGCTCGCCAATAGCGGCTGCCTCACAGCCAATTCGTCGACTGTTTCGAATTAAATTATTAATCAATATTTTCTAAATAACGTGGATTGTCGCGCGGACTACAAGGTCGCGACAAGTGCACGACGTGTCACGCGTTCGTGACCGCCCCGGCAGAATGATTTTGCCTCCCAGTACAGTAATCACATTGTCCGTTTCGGAGACAAAATTCATGACTTTCTTCTACAACCTAAGAATACTGCCGAAAATCGCCGTAACGTTGGCCATCATGATTGTAATTGCGCTGACAGTTACGATTATGGGAGCTCGGTCGCTATCGAAGCAACAACAGACGGGGGACTGGGCCGAGCATACCTATAAAGTAATCGGGGTGCTAAACAATGTCGCCCTTGCGATGACCAGACAAGAATCGGCACTTCGGGGCTATTTGCTGACCCCAAACGACCGCTTTACTACCTCCCAGAAAACTGAAGCCTCCAAATATCAAACAAATCTGGCAGAGGTGAGACGGCTGACGTCTGACAATCCTGCCCAGCAGAAGAGACTCGATGAACTCGATGCGTTCGTGAAAGGCTGGATTGAAAACGTTCAAAAGCCGAGAATGACGTTGATGTCGGATGCGGCGACCGCAGACCAGGCAATGGAGCACGTCAAGTCCGGCGCTGGTAAAGAGTACATGGACGGCGTACAGGCAAAGATCACCGAGATGATCGATGTTGAGCAGAGCTTACTCGTGCAACGCACGGCGCTCGCGCAAGCCGCAGTAAACGCGTCACGCATGGTAAGCTGGATCGGCGGGATTTCTCTGCTCATCGCCGCAGGCTTTAGCCTCTTCCTCCTCCATCGTACACTTGTTAAACCTTTGACGGGCATCAATGGTGCAATGTCGAAGCTCGCTTCCGGAACAACTGACTTGGAAGTACCGGGCAATGGACGCAAGGACGAGGTTGGAGAAATGGCAAGCGCCGTTGAAGTCTTTCGCCAAGCTGCCCTTGCGAAAATCGAACTGGAGCGGGAAGCAAATGCTCAGCGCGACATGACCGACGAAGAACGCCGCCGTAGGGCGGACGCGGAACGCTTGAAGGCCGAGGAAATGGCACAGGCGACGGCCGGGCTGGGCGAAGGCCTGAAACATCTTGCAAGTGGCGACCTGACCTTCCTGCTGTCTAAACCTTTCGCTGCCGAATTCGAGGTACTGCGCGCAGACTTCAATGCTGCCGTTGGCCAACTGTCCGAAACACTGCGCGCCGTATCGGATGCAACCAGCGGCATCGACACGGGCAGCCGTGAGGTCAGTGCCAGCGCAGAGGATCTATCTAAGCGCACTGAGCAGCAGGCGGCGTCGCTCGAAGAGACGGCAGCCGCCCTCGACCAGATCACTGTTAACGTTGCGAACTCCTCCAAGCGCGCCGATGAAGCCCGCAAGGTGGCTGTTTTGGCCAATGAAGGCGCAGCGCAGTCTGGCAAGGTGGTCGCTAACGCCGTAGATGCCATGCAGAAGATCGAGCAGTCATCAAACGAGATATCTAACATCATCGGTGTCATCGACGAGATTGCTTTCCAGACGAATCTTCTTGCGTTGAATGCCGGTGTAGAGGCAGCCCGCGCTGGAGAGGCTGGAAAGGGCTTTGCTGTTGTGGCGCAAGAAGTCCGGGAACTTGCCCAGCGCTCAGCCAAAGCAGCCAAGGAGATCAAGGATCTGATCCGCAACTCCTCCGTCGAGGTTCAGAGTGGCGTCAAACTCGTGAGCGATACTGGCGCAGCTCTAAAAACGATTGAGGGTTACATCGTCAGCGTCAATCAGCACATGGAATCAATTGCGACATCGGCAAGGGAACAGTCGGTCGGTCTGGCCGAGGTCAACATTGCCGTCAACCAGATGGATCAGGTAACGCAGCAGAACGCTGCCATGGTTGAGGAAACCAGCGCGGCAGGGGCGACGCTTGCTAACGAGAGCGGCAAACTGCGGGAACTGATTTCACAATTCCAGCTTGGCGGCGCGCTCCGCCGTACCGCATCTGTCATGGCGGCAAGCCCCGCCCATCGTTCCACCATTATACCAGCCAGAAAGCTGGCAGGGAAAGTTGCAAAAGCCCTCTCAGGGAATGCCGCCGTCAAAGAAAGCTGGGAGGAATTCTGATGAATGCTGAACACTTTCCAACGCTGTTGGCAACTTGGCATTCATTGCCGGCCTATGCGTTTCGATAGTGCAGCTTATTGGTTGGAAAACGGAATGATTAAACTTTTGGAAGTTGAGTACTTTGGTTTCAAAGGGGATGTGGTTGAGACATATTATATACCGCTGCATCAAATTTGTGCCATCCGCAACAGCAGGAATGGTTGCTGGGTTCATGTAGTTGGCATGACATCAAATTCTAGGCCAATGGCATTGAAGTCGAAAATCGCATTTACGGAGCTGAACGCGTTATTTGGCCAGCAACCACCCAATTCTTAACGGTCTCTGGCAATAAAACGGCATTCCTTACCGTCTGTTCAGGAGGGGCATGGCTGCTGCTGGGTTGAGTGAAGGGAGGCAATGAGGTGCTTTGTGTTCCGCGACAAATACCGCGAAATCGCGTTGCCTCGACACCCTTCACCTGTCGTCACCGTCAAAGAGGCCGCACGCGCTTCGTAAGCGATCTACCTGATTGTGAGTGGAGCCTTCATGCCGACGCAGCGTCGAATGGGTCGCAGACGCAAGGCCTCGCTACGGGCAGTGATGGATGCGATTTTCTATCTCCTGCAGTCTTGCTGCCAATGGGCATTGTTGCTGCATTATTTTCCGGCGAGTAGCACAGTCTATCCTTATTTCAAGCGGCGCCGGCGGGGCGGGACGCGGTGTTGTATCCAAGGTGCTCTCTCGGTGAACGCGGCAGCTCGAGGTGCGTGAAGAGCAGCCATCAATTGTCATCATCGATAGCCAGTCGGCGAGGACTGGCCCGGACGCCCGTTTTTGATATCGGGTACCACGAGGGCGATAGGATGAACGGCGGCAAGCGCCAGATATCTGGTGATACCTTCGACATGCTCCTGGAAGCCGTTGTCCAATCGGCAGGTGCTCAGGATCCCGACAGAGCGGCCCTTGTTTTCGACAGCCTCTCCAACCGTTTTGCCTTTATCGAGAAAATCTCGGAAATAGCGGTTATCTGACCCCAACGTTCAGAAAGGCGAATCCGCGCCCGATGGAGATCGTCAAACGCAACCAGGTCAGCTTTCAGGTGCTGCCTGGGAGATGGATGATCGAATGAAAGCCCATGTGGCTCCGCATAGCTAAACGAGGTACGGGAAGCGTACAAGCAAGTGCCAACTGACCTGATGCGACGGACGGCCTGTGCTTCCGGCACCATAATGTGCCAAGATGTGGGTGTCGAACTCACATCAGGTCATTACGTAGCAACGTTTTCGCAACAGGCAGTCTCGCCTATATCAAACGTTATACTTTAGTTCGCCAGTTTGACGACAAAGGCTCGCTGGCAGAGAGCCTTCGCACGCAATAGGCGCCATTTTACTCGGTGCTGATGGCATTACGCCAATCGTCCAATAGCTTCCTTAACTGCGCGAGGGATGCGCTGACGCTATCCTCACCCATGTCTGCCACGGGGAGAACATATTGGAGAATAGCACTAGTGGCATCAAGATGCGGACTGACAGCGGGTCTTGGAAGCCAAAGGTTCGCGCTAGCGCATAAGGCACCGCCCACAACCAACAGCCCTGACCAAAGTAATGAAAGCTCCAACACACCGTGGGCAAGAAGAGCGACCAGCACCGCACCGATAAAGGGTTCCACGTACGAAAATGCCCCCAGCGCCTGAATGTCGCCGCGCTTTAATCCATAGTCCCAGAAATAAATAGCCAGCCCCATCGGAAAAATACCGAGCGCTGCCATCGCTAGCAAAGCGCTTGGCTCAGGCTGCACCCAATTTTCAATGGCGAAATGTCCGCAGAAGGAAACAATGGCTGACACGACGTAGAACGTTCCGAGAGCAGAGGATGGAACCTCCGCTAGGGTTCGAGACAAAAGGGAATACAGGCCCCAAAGCGCAGCCGCGATCCCGACCAATGCCAGATAGAAGCTGCCGTCGACAACGCTATCGTTGCCGCCGGTACTAACAAGCTGCAGAACACCTGCCATCCCCAAGGCAACACCAACAAGATGCCACCACCGAAGCCGCTCACCAGGCAAGAATGCAGAACCGATGACGATCATCAACGGCGTCGTCCCTTGCAGCAATGCCGCAGAAGTCGGCGGCGCCCTTTGGGTCGCATAGTAGATGCAGGCATGATAGGCGACCAACGCGACAACCGTCAAAAGCCAGACAACGGGCGGCTGCCTAAAGGCGATCATCGGCGAGCTGCCGGTGATCATCCAAACAAATGGCGACAATGTACTTGCAAACGCAAAGGCAATGGCTACCGTCTCTAGCGGCGGGATCGCTGTCGTGTAGGTGATTAGGCTAGTTTCACTTGCCCACAGGATGACGCCGATCGCGCCAACAGAGGACGCAAAAATCCGCCTGGCCCTATCGTTCATCAATAAATTTCCCTGGAATAGATCAATTCCCAAGAGAGACGATGTTGCTGGTAAAGAACCCATTAAAATGGGTCCGCATCGACAAACTATATGCTCCCATCATGCCGATTTCGATCCAATCGCCTTCCCGGACATCGTCCGGCAAACAGAAGGGTGCACCCAGAACATCGTTGCTGTCACATGTTGGACCGTAGACCTTGAAATCGGCTTTCCGAGAGATGCAAGGCTCGCGGTTTCGGACGAGGCGAACAGGGCGTCGCTCCTTGGGATGGCCTAGCTCTTGGAGAGTACCGAAAATGCCGTCGTTGATGAAGATGTTGCGTCCACGGCGCATGACGACTTGTACGATTGTGGTCCCCGCGTCGGCCACCAATGCCCGCCCGGGCTCGCACACAACAATACATCCGCGAGGAAGAGAGGCTTCTCGGATCGATCGTATCAGGTGCCCGAAATATATGTCCCTACCCGCCACATCGTCACCTGGGTAAGCGGCGGGAAAGCCCCCTCCGACGTTGAGAACGCTAAGATCCACACCCGCAGACTTTGCAACCTTAGCAGCCAGTTCGACGGCATCCGCAAATGCTTTGGGGGCGAGGCACTGCGAGCCGACATGAAACGAAATCCCAGCCTTTATGCCCTGATTGCGAATATGCTCGAGCATCACCTTCGCATCGGCCGGCTTCGCTCCAAACTTTGTCGAAAGAATATACCGTGCATCGGCAGGCTCGGTCGCGAGCCGGACGGCAATGATCAAATCATCACGGTCGCCGGCCTCGTGGATGATCTTCTCGATCTCATCGATGCAATCGGCGGTGTAGAACCGAATCCCGTGTTGTCGGCTCGCCGCCTTGATTGCCGGCCTCGTCTTTGCCGGATTATTGAAAAACTGCCCGGCGCCAACGCCGAACATGCCATCGATCAGTCGGACTTCGTCCAATGAAGCAACGTCGAAATCGGTGATGCCTGCCCCGAAAAGCGTGTGCAAGACGAATGGGTGGGGGTTGCACTTGACCGCAAACAGGGACCGACCAGGAAATGCATCGAAGCTCTTTGCTGCAGCACGCAGCTTGGCGGGTTCCAGGCAAAACACTGGCTCGCTCGGTTGAAGTGTCGTGATGACATCATCGACATCCGAAAAAACCCGCAGCGGCTCCAGACCCTTCGGGCGTTCAAATGCCGACAAGTTGTCACTGATTTTTTCCTGAAGTTGACGTGGAGAATTGTGCGACACGTCGACGACGGTCGGTGCACGAAGCGCGCTCATTGAAAGGGACCCTGTTGATTTTTGTTGGACTGTTTTAATATTCTTGTTTGGTGTCAGGCAGCGATCGTGACTGCTTTGGTCGCGAAACCCGTCCAGTTTTCGAGATATCTGCTGAGTTCTTGCGCGGTCACGGGCTTGCTGAAATAAAATCCCTGGAGCTGATCGCAGCCCTCGTCCGTCAAGAACGTCGCCTGCTCAATCGTCTCCACACCCTCCGCGGTGGTAATCATATTGAGACTTTGTCCCAGGCTGATCACGGATTTGACAATTGCACCAGATTTGTCTTGCGTGCTCATGTCGCCGATAAAGGACTTATCAATCTTGATTTTATCGAACGGGAACGAATTCAAGTACCCCAGCGAGGAGTAGCCAGTTCCAAAATCATCCATGGCGATCTTAACCCCGAGGGATTTGAGAGCGTTGAGGATGCTGAGGGCAGCGTTGGCGTCGTTTATAAGAACGCTTTCTGTAATCTCCAACTCGAGGCGGTCTGCCGGCAGACCTGTCCGAGCCAAAACTTCCTTTACGGTCTCAACGAGTTCGCGATTGCGAAACTGGACTGGGGAAAGATTTACGGCAACGCGTAGGTTCGGCCACTCCATCGCTTGCATGCAAGCCGTTTCCAGGACCCAGGCTCCGATTGAGACGACCAGCCCCGTTTCCTCTGCAAGTGGAATAAAGTCTGCCGGTGACACCAGACCACGATCCGGATGGCGCCAACGGACAAGCGCCTCGACCGCTGTAATCGTTCTTGTTTCGAGATCAATAAGGGGCTGGTAGTGCACCTCCAATTCACTTTTGAGAACAGCCTGCCGCAGGTCATGTTCAAGCGCTTTACGTGCTTGGAGCTCGATGTCCATTTTGGGCTCGAAGATCTTATAGGTCGCCCGTCCAGCCTGCTTGGCGCGGTAAAGGGCAATATCTGCATTCTTCAATAGCCGTTCTGGATCTCCATCGGCAAGGTCTGCGATCGCAATCCCTACGCTGACACCAATGTGGAGCTCCTGCTCGTCGATGAGGAACGGCTCCCGAACTGCCTCGATCAACTTTCGACTTAACTGTTCGGCTTCAAGGGGCTGGTTTACACCGATCTGAATGATGGCGAACTCGTCACCGCCTAGACGCGCGACAGTGTCGCTCGGACGCACGCAAGCGGTTAAACGGCCGGACAACTGCTGCAACAGGATGTCGCCGGCGCCGTGCCCGAGCGTGTCATTGACCTCCTTGAAGTGATCGAGATCAAGGCAGATAACAGCTATTCTGGCAGTTTCCTGTTGGTGGCTGGCTACTGCAACGTTCAATCGATCGCGGAACAGCACACGATTGGGAAGACCTGTCAGGGCGTCATGGTGTGCAAGATGGGCTGCGCGCTCCTGGGCCTCAACCTCTTCGGTAATATCGGTCGCAGTTCCTCTATATCCCAAGTACTCGCCTGATGGAGAAAGAATTGGCCTGCCCGCGAGACGACACATGCGTGTGTGACCCCGGGCGTCGCGGTAGCAACACCTCAAATCGCGGAATGCGCTGTGCTCCAGAGTTTCATCGACCAAACGGCGCCATCCATCCGAATGGGTATCGCTGGAGAAAAATTGTTTTATCGTTTTTCCAAGGACGTTGGTGGCGGCCATGCCGGTAACTTCGGTAAACCGAACGGAAAAGTACACAAGCCTAAGGTCGGCGTCGCTTTCCCATATCCAGTCGGACGAAGCTTCCGCCACATCTCGGAACCGAGCTTCACTTTCACGCAAAGTCTCGGCGTAAGCCTCGACCGTTTTCGCGGATTGCTCCAGGGCCTGCGTCGACTTGCGCGCGTTTCGGACGACATGAACGGCGAACACCACGAGGATGACAAGGGCGATGGCTAATGGTGGTAAAATGACGCTCAGCAACAGGAAGCCCGGTTTGGAAGGCGTCCAAGTGATCGAGCCGAGGTAAACTTTATCTTGCGATAGCAAGGGGATTGAAGCTGCTGCCCCCACAGGCTTCGAACTAAAGTCAAGATTGTTGAGAAGATAGTCGTCGCCGACGTGCTGAAGAAACTTGTGATCAAGCTTCTTCGCGAAAACGATCATAGACAGGTCTTTCGGCGCCACCTTGTCCCGATCGATCGTGGGGGGCAAAATTCCCGTAGCTGCCACGATAAAGACATCGGCGCCGGTTTTGATCATTCCAGTTACAGGTTCTGCCTGTGACGAGGCGACGTGCAGCAGGTCACGCAGCCCATTTGGCATAATTGTAAATGCATCGACGGCTTGGGGCTTCCCCTCGACAACCGCGTAGACCGTCTTGCCGGTGGGGTCGACAACAAATCCGAATTCGTAGCCGAGTCCATTGTAGACATTGGCTCCGATGTTTCCATCAGTACCCGCCCAATCGGTATCGATTTTCTCATGCAGGTTTTTATAGACATCGTCCCATACGGCGTAGTCTTTGAGATTGCGAGCTACCTCTCTGGCTTTGACCTGCAATGCAGTCGTCGCCAGTTTTGTGGAGGCCTGCACCTCTAGCTTGTTTTGCCCATTTGCGGAAAACAGCACACATCCGACAACAACGACGATGGCAACAAGCACTACGCTAGCCATGGGGAGTATAATTCGTCGGGAAAAATTGCTGTTGGAAAATTTGAACCCGGATAAATTTAGCATATGCGTACCACGACACTGAGACATGAGTAGCATGTGTAAAAGACAATTTGCGAAGCATGTATTAACGCCGCTTATGGCATTGATTCACGGTTAAAACATTGAAAAGCACATAGGTTTCACGAGTGTTATAACTCACTTGTAACCTCACTGCGACTCGATGACCAGAGCTGGAGCATCGCGATAAGCTCGTCGTGGGGAAAGCATGATAGGTTTGGATACGAATTGCACCATCGCGTAAATATTCGATGTTGGACGATCGTCACTCAGGGGAGAGTGGGCAACATGCCCAACGCGTGCCGCGCACCCTGAGGGTCACGCCTTCAGCCGGTTTTTTTGATCTGTTCCGAGGTTCGGAACGCCCTCTGACGCCGACCATGCGGCAGGTTTGTAGTATCCGCGCCTGATATTTCCCGACAATCTGAAGTCTGACGTCAACTAGCCGAGCTTCTATGATCCTGAGATCAATCGCAGCTCTGGCAGACTGGCAATCACTATGGCGTCGGAGTTTTACCACCCCGTCCGAAACGCCCTCAGGATATGGCTAAAGTCGAAGCCGGAGTTCGTTTCGCTAAGACTTACATTCTCGGTCGGCTCCGCAATCAGACCTTCTTTCCCCTCGAAGAAGCTAACGCTGCCATCCAGAGAGCCGTCGAGAGGATCAACACGCATGTCATAAAGCGGCTGGGGCGCGGCTGGGGCAAAGCCGGAAAGACCTGTTCGAAGCGACCGAATGTCAGCGCTTGCGGCTTTGCCGAGCGAGGATTACGAGTTCGCCGAATGGCGGCTGGCGCGCGTCTCGACTGACTATCACGTAGAGTTTGATCTTCTCGAATGTCCACTTATTGACGTCTCCGAATGGACGCCTTCCCTCACAAGCTCAGGAAGAGCGAACAAAGACCCCTTGACCAACGGTGAAAAAACGGTTTCTCTACCATGAGTAAACGCTTTCTCATCTTGAATTGGGTTGATGTATAGTGGTGTTGAACGATCTAAGCAGAGGTACGGCAGTAGGCCCCGGTGATAAGGCAGAGGTCGCCGCACGCGCCACGATTAAGGACGTGGCGCTTGCGGCGAACGTTTCGGTGTCCACTGCGTCCAAGGCTTTAAACGAGCGTGGGCGCATGACTGCTGAGACGCGCGAGCGCATCCAGGGCATTGCGCAGAAGCTCGGTTTCCGGCCGAATGCCATGGCGCGTGCACTTGTGCACCAACGCTCCTTCACCCTTGGTCTCCTGACCAACGACACCTACGGACGCTTTACATTGCCGATTGCCGCCGGACTCTCGGCCGCGATGGCCGATCGCGGGGTGTCAGTCTTCCTGTGCGCCATAGACGACGACCCGGAACGCGTGAGGCTCAATCTGGAAGCGATGGATGACAAGCGCGTCGATGGCCTCGTCGTTTCCGGAAAGCGCATCGACCGTGTCCTGCCGGTCGATCTTCCGGCCGTCCACATGCCAGTCGTCTATGTGAATGCGTCCTGTCCTCCGGGCGCCATCGGTTTCGTACCGGACGATGAGGGCGGTGCTCATGCTGCCGTTGCCCATCTCGTCAGCCTCGGTCGCAGGCGCATTGCACATGTGACGGGTCCGCGCAGTTTCGGCGCCGTCGGCCTTAGGGAAAAGGGCTGGCTGCGGGCGCTTTCCGAAGCAGCTCTGCCCTGGTTTGGAGCGGCGCTGTCCGGAGAATGGTCGGAAGGCTTCGGCTACGAAAGCGCGCAGCGCCTGATTGCCGATCCCGAAGCCGAGCGGCCCGATGCCGTGTTTTGCGGCAACGACCAGATCGCCCGTGGCCTGATCGACGCCCTGACGCTTGCCGGCATTCGGGTACCGGAAGACATCGCTGTCGTGGGTTTCGACAATTGGGAAATCTTTGCAACGGCAACGCGTCCGCCGCTGACTACTGTGGACATGGCGCTGAAGGAGCTGGGACGCCAAGCAGGCCTGACGCTCCTGGACCTTATCGACGGCAAGCCGGTGGAGGCCGGTCAGCGCCGTCTCCCGTGTCGCTTGAAAGTGCGGCAATCATGCGGTTCGGAGGAGCCGTCGACTGAATAGGATTTAACCGCACCCGAAACCGGGTGCAAAATGGGAGGGGAATGAAATGCATAAATGGATTTTGGGGCTCGGCGGCCTTGTTGCTGCTGCACTCGCACTGCCGTTATCCGCCAGCGCGGACACGTTCACGCTCTGGACGCGATCGGACAGCTCGACCTTCATGCCGAAGCTCGTCGATGCCTTCAACAACAGCCAGAAGGAGCATCATGCGGATCTGCAGATCGTGCCGGTCAATGAGTTGGTGCAGAAATACGCCGTGGCAGCCGCAGGCGGCACGGCGCCGGATGCCCTGTCGCTCGACCTGATCTACACACCCGCCTTCGCTGCGGCTGGGCAGTTGGAAGATCTCACGGATTTTGCCAAGTCCCTGCCCTACTTTAACGCCCTTTCGAAGGCGCATATGTCCGTCGGGACCTACAACGACCGCATCTACGGGGTGCCGTTCTCTGCCGATGGCTCGGTGCTCATCTGGAACAAGAAGCTGTTCAAGCAGGCGGGTCTCGACCCGGATAAGGGACCGACGACCTGGGCGGAAATCCGGACGGACGCGGAGAAGGTCAATGCGCTCGGCGGTGACATCAAGGGCTTCTACTTCTCCGGCAATTGCGGCGGCTGCAACATCTTCACCTTCACGCCGCTGATATGGGCATCGGGCGGCGACATCTTCTCCGCCGATGGCCGTAGAGTGACGCTGGATACGCCCCAGATGCGGGACGCGATCGCCTTTTACCAGGGCATGGCAAAGGACAAGCTGATCCCGGCGGGAGCGCAAACCGATACGGGCGCCAACTTCTTCTCCGCCTTTGCCACCGGCAAGATCGGGATCACCCCCTCTGGCTCATTTGCGATTGGTGCATTGGCCTCGCAGAGTCCCGATCTCGAATACGGCGTTGCCCCCCTTCCCGGCAAGGACGGTGGCTCCTCCTCCTTTGCCGGCGGCGACAATTTCGTCGTCTCCAAGGGGACGAAGAAGATGGAGGCGGTAAAGGCGTTCCTGGAGTTTTCCTATTCGCTCGATGGCCAGAAGCTGCTTGCCCGCAACGGTTCGCTGCCAATCCGCAGCGATATCGCCAAGGAAGCGCTTGACGGCCTCGATTCACGCTATCTGATTGCTGCAGACGCGATGGCCAACGGCCGGACGCCCTATTCCACGGTCTTCAACGATCTCATCAATTCCGCCAACGGCCCATGGATCACCATGCTGAACACGGCCTTCTTCGGCGGTCCGGATGCGATCGAACCGGCGATAAAGGCCGCGCAGAATACCATGCAGTCGATCGTCGACACCGCGCCCTGAGGTTTCATTCCCAAGAGGCGGAGCGGCAACGCTCCGCCACACTGATATCAGCGGAGGACTAGACCAATGTCAGTCAACACCCCGGCGACGCCAGGCGGCGCGCCCAATGCCTCCCTGCGCCCGCTGCGCAAGCCGCGTCGCGACTGGATGGGACTTCTCTACGTGGCCCCGGCGCTGGCGTTGGTCCTCGTCTTCTTCATGGTGCCTCTCGGCATGACTGCGTGGATGTCGCTGCATAACTGGCCGCTGATCGGCGTGCCGCGCTGGATCGGCTTTGCCAACTACAGGGCACTCTGGAACGACATCAATTTCTGGAATGCGCTCGCCTTCACCATCCGCTACACCATCGCTGCCACGATCGGGCTCATGCTGGTGGGGTTTGCGCTCGCTCTCCTGGTGGAAAAGCCGCGCCCCTTCGCCGGCTTCTATCGTACCGCGTTTTTTCTGCCTGTTGTGATCGGCTTTGCTTCGGCGAGCCTCTTATGGAGCTGGTTGTCTAATGTCGACAGCGGACTTTTTTCGCCGCTCGCCGAGGCGCTGGGACTGACGGACGGCCGCCTGAACCTGCTCGCAACCTTTGCGCCCGCCTTCTGGTCGGTCACCGCCATGGTGATCTGGAAAATGGCAGGCTTCTACATGGTCATCCTCATGAGCGGGCTGCACTCCATTCCGGCCGACTTCACGGAGGCGGCCCGGATCGACGGCGCGAGCGCGCTACAGCGGTTCCGCTTCATCACGCTACCGCTGGTGCGCCGCCCCTTTGCCCTTGCGCTCATCCTGTGCGTGTCCGGCTCGATGCTCGCCTTCGACCAGTTCTACATCATTCTTGCCGGCGGGCCGCAGAACAAGACGATCACCGCGGTTTACTGGATTTTCAGCCAGTCCTTCGTGTCCTTCCGTCTCGGCTATGGGGCGGCGCTGTCAATGGTCTTGCTCGCCATCCTGGTGGTGCTGAGCGTGATCCAGCTGCGGCTTCTCGGTGACAAGGAGACCGCACGATGAGGATGACCGCGACGCTTCCCGTAGCAACGCCAGCGCCGGCGCGCAGACGTGGCAATGCCCGGCTCTACAAGGTGCTGTTTCACGTCACCGGCCTGCTCGTCGCACTGCTGTTTCTGGCGCCGATTGCGCTCGTGCTGCTCGCATCTTTCCGGCCGCCCGCAATGGCGGGAAACGGGCTGCTCTCGGTCCAGGGCCTTGGCTTCGCCAACTACGGGCGGCTCGAGGACTTCGGCGCCGGCATCCTGCATTATGCCGGCAACAGCCTGTTCGTCGCCGTCGCCACGGCCATTCTCACCATCGTGGTCTCGGTCTTTGCCGGCTACGCATTTTCGCGCTTCCGCTTTCCGTTCAAGTCGGTGGCCTTCGTCCTGATCCTGTCGACGATCATGGTGCCGTTTCAATCCATCCTGACACCCTTGTTCCTGATTCTCGCCAAGCTCGGGCTGCAGAATACGCTGAGCGGTCTCGTCCTCATCTATGTCACGCTACAGCTGCCCTTCTCCGTCTTCATGATGCGCAATGCCTTCGACGCGGTGCCCAAGGAGATCGAGGAGGCGGCGCGCATCGACGGTGTGAAGGGACTGCGGGCGCTCATCCACGTCATGGGCCCGCTGGTCTTCCCTGGTGTCGTTTCGGTCGGTCTTTTTGCCTTCCTCAATGCATGGAACGAGTTCCTTGCGGCGCTGGTGCTGTTGACCGACCAGGATCGCTACACGCTGCCCGTGCTCGTCTCGGCCGTCCGCTCCGGCCATTACGGCTCCGTCGACTGGGGCGCCGTGCAGGCCGGCGTCACCGTCATGATGATCCCGTGCCTGCTGCTCTTTGTCGCTCTCCAGCGCTATTACATCCGCGGCCTGACGGCCGGCGCGGTGAAGTAGGCGCACCACCGCTTAAAAACAGAGGACCTATATCATGAGCCTGCCTTCTTCTGCCGCCGATACGATCCGCCAGAATGCCAAATTTCGCCCACCTGCCGTCCATCAGGTGCACGTCGGCGGCTTCTTCGGGCCCCGCATTGAAACCATCGCCACTGCCACTGCCCACACCCTGCTCGACCGCTGCATCGAGGCGGGCATGCTGGACCAGATCGATCCGGACCGGCCAAACCCCGGGCTGCGCATTCCCTACCAGCAGGGCAACGATACCGTCAGCACCCAGATGTTCTGGGATTCCGATTTCGGCAAAAGCATCGAGGCCGCCGCCTATGGGCTTTTGCACAAGAAGGATGCCGCGCTCGAGGCCCGGATCGACGAAATCGTCGATGCCTATGGCCGGCTGCAGGACGAGAATGGCTACCTGAACTCCTGGTACCAGCGGATCGAACCCGGCAAGCGCTGGACCAACCTGCGTGATTGCCATGAGCTCTATGACGCCGGCCACCTGATGGAGGGCGCCGTTGCCTATTACCACGTCACCGGCAAACGCAAATTCCTAGATATCATGGCCCGCTACGCAGATCATATCGCCACCATCTTCGGGCCCGGAAAAGACCAGAATCCAGGCTATTGCGGACATCCCGAAATCGAGCTTGCGCTCGTCAAGCTCGGGCGTGCGACCGGCGAGCAACGCTATCTCGAGCTTGCCCGCTTTTTTGTAAACGAGCGTGGCCAGCGGCCCGATGGCGAGCACTATTACGACCGGGAAGCCCGCGCGCGGGGCCGGGATCCGGCTGACTATCACTTCGCGACCTACGAGTACTCGCAAAGCCATGTCCCGGCGCGCGAGCAGCGCCATGTGGTCGGCCACGCCGTACGTGCCGCCTACCTCTATTCCGGGATGGCCGATGTTTCGACCGAATTCGGTGACGACAGCCTGAAGCCGGCGCTGGAAGCGATCTGGGCCAACCTTACGGAAAAGAACCTCTATGTCACCGGCGGCTTCGGCCCGTCTGCCCACAACGAGGGCTTGACCTTCGACTACGACCTGCCAAACGAAACGGCCTATGCCGAGACTTGCGCGGCCGTGGCTCTGGTTTTCTGGGCCAACCGGATGCTGGGACTGGGTCCCGACCGCGCCTATGCCGACGTGATGGAGAGGGCGCTCTACAACGGTGCGCTGGTTGGCCTCTCGCTCGACGGCACCCAGTTCTTCTACGACAACCCCTTGGAAAGCCGCGGCAAGCACCATCGCTGGACCTGGCATCGCTGCCCCTGCTGCCCGCCGAACATCGCCCGGCTGGTGGCGTCGGTCGGCACCTACATGTATGGCGTGGCGGACGGCGAAATCGCCGTGCACCTTTACTGCGAGGGCGTTGCCGATCTGGAGACGGCAGGAACGCCTGTCCGGATACGACAGGAAACCATCTACCCCTGCGACGGCGCCGTCAGGCTGACACTGGAGCCGCAGCAGCCGGCCGAGTTCACGCTTTCCCTGCGCCTGCCGGCCTGGACACCGGGCGTGACGATTCGTGTCAACGGCGCGCCAGTGGAGCGAGCCGCCGTCGAGCGCAAGGGCTATGCGAGGCTGTCCCGTCTCTGGCAGTCGGGCGATGTGGTTGAGCTCGATCTCGAGATGCCGGTGCAGCGGCTCCACGCGCACCCGAAGGCGGGCATTAATCAGGGGCGCGTCACACTCCAGCGAGGCCCGCTGGTCTATTGCCTCGAGGGCGTTGACAATGGCGATGACCTGAACTCCCTGGTGCTGCAACCGAAAAGCAGCTTCCGCTGCGAACCCGTCACCGCCCTTGGCGGCATTCCGGCGCTTGTCACGACCGGGCTGCGGGAAGTGGCCCCTGGCGAACAGCTCTACACAGGGGAGCCGCCGCGCCGGGAAGAAACGGAAATCCGTGCGGTGCCGTATCATGTGTGGGACAATCGTGCAGCCGGAGAGATGCTGGTCTGGATCCGGACGGAGGGCGGCCAATGAATGCGATGGACAGGAGGGTGGCGTCGACGCTTTCGGCGCAGACCAGTGGCGTCGAACTGAAGGGGGTTTCGAAAAGCTTCGGCGCAGTCGACGTCATTCACGACATCGACCTTTCCATCGCGGCCGGCGAATTCGTCGTGTTTGTCGGACCCTCCGGCTGTGGAAAGTCGACGCTGCTGCGGCTGATCGCCGGGCTTGAGGAAACGAGCCGGGGCGAGATACTGATCGGCGGACGCGATGTGACGGAGGCCGATCCGTCGGACCGCGGCATCGCCATGGTGTTCCAGTCCTATGCGCTCTATCCACACATGACCGTCGCCCAGAACATGGGATTCGGCTTGCGCATGGCGCATCGGCCGAAGAAGGAAGTCGCCGACATAGTACAGGCGGCGGCGGAAATTTTGCATCTTTCCCCCCTGCTCGATCGCCGTCCGGGCCAGCTCTCCGGCGGCCAGCGCCAGCGCGTCGCCATCGGCCGAGCCATCGTGCGCGACCCGAAGGTCTTTCTGTTCGACGAGCCGCTCTCCAACCTCGATGCCGAATTGCGGGTGGGCATGCGCATCGAGATCGCCCGGCTGCACAAGCAACTCGGCAACACGATGGTCTATGTCACACACGACCAGACCGAAGCCATGACGCTTGCCGACAAGATCGTGGTCCTCCGGACGGGCCGCATCGAACAGATCGGCTCCCCGTTGGAACTCTACAACGATCCCGACAACCTGTTCGTGGCGAGCTTCATCGGCAGCCCCAAGATGAACGTCCTGCCCGCCACCTGCGAGGCCGGGTCGCTTGTGATCGGCGGCCAGCGCCTGCCGTTCGCCGCGCCGGCTGGCCTGCCGGCGAACGGCGAACTGCAGTTCGGTATTCGACCGGAGCATCTGCGCCCGACACTCGACGACGAGCAGGGAATTACTCTTACCGTCGACTTCACGGAATTCCTGGGTGGTGCGACCTATCTCTACGGCCAGGTTCAACCCGGCGTGTCGCTGGTCGTCCAGGCTGGTCGAGGCCCGGCACCCAAGGTCGGCCGGACGATTTCGGTGACGTTCGACCCGGAGGACGCATTATATTTCGATGCGGACGGAAAACGGATCCGACGCAACGTTTGAGTAGACTGCTACGATTTGCAGAAGCCCAAACTTTCTAACGATACCCCAGTCGCTGCGTCGGGGATGTGTTATATATGAAAACATCCAAACATCCTTTTGCGCTTGAAGGGATCGGGACCGACAACATTGCTACTTTGACAACCGATTGGGATAAAGCCAATTAAGGAACACCACCCTAGTGCCATTGGAAAGCCTACTAAATCTGCTAGTCGAACCCCACAGGGTTTAGGCGTATGTTACCGCTCCGACATCACAGGAGATGAACCATGCTAAATCCGATGATCGTTTGGGGATTCCAAATCACCCCTAAGAATGCCGATCTGCTTGCCTATTGCGACACAATCGACCAGGCCATCAAAGAGGCCACGCAGCACCGAAGTGATCTGGCACAGAATAATTCTTTGGAGGAGCCGTGGACGGAGACGTCGATCCTAAAGTTGACGATGAAACCGATTACGCGGTCGCTTTTGTTGGGCTTGATGAATGAGAACGAGCCACAATGGAGTGACTTGATTCTGACCCGAGAGACTGCAGGGATTGTAACGGATAATGGACTAACAGTGTTCGAAGAAGCGGCTCAGTGAAAAGCGCGGGCAGCCTCAATCTGACAATCGCAGCTCGGGACGGAATTTGAATAGGCGACGTTAGACGGCACCATTGCTCTGCGTTCGGCAGCACCGGTTTGGGGCAAAAGGGGTATTGCCTTCAGGCTAGCGGACCTTCGCGCGGCGAACTGACAACAAAGATCGTCCCCCTTCTCGAGGCACTCGGAAACCTAGCCCGCTTCATTCTGTTTCCCGAACAGCGCCACGACAGCATCGCAGCACCGGACGTGATAGAAGGCATCGGCATGGAGGCGCTGCCGACCGACAAAGGGTTCGACAACAATTGTCTGTGGGAACTGCTTGGCGAAACGGAGACCCAGGCGGTCATACCGCCGGAAACCGATCTCAAAGACCGCATCCCTTGCTAATGTACTGCTGGCGACATTTCGATGAGAGCTTCGTCAGCGATCGCGAACAGTTCAGAGGCATCCCAACGCATTACGACAAGACCGATCAAAATTTCGCCGCGTTCAGCCTCCTTCGCGCGGTCCAATCCGCAACAAAATGAATGTTAACGGGCCTCAGTTTGCAGACGCACTCAACCTATCCAGCTTCGAGGCGAACGCGTGCGGTATGACCTTGGAATAAGCGTCGATTGAAGTATGCAGGCTACACCCTGCTATATTCTACTTGGTCATCAAAGTCATTGACTGCGTGGCCGTTTTCGCGATGGACGTGAAGGCGCTGACGAGATCGGCCATCGTGTTCGGGGAGTAATAGTTCGCGGCCGTAGACGCGCAGTATTTGAGGAGCGCCTGACCGTCGGAGGGTGCCATGAAGGCCACCGTGAAGATCGTGATTCCGTCGTTCTTCTTCTCTGAGTCGCAGTTTGCTCTGACAGCTGAATCGATAGACTGGTTCCAGTTTGAGGAGTTTCCAGTCATCTCCCCGTCCGACATCAGCACGATGAAGCGAGCGGTGTTAGAATTCCCCTTCTGCAGCTGGTAGATCGACTCCGGATCGGTCGCGTTCGCGAGTTTCTTGACAACCGCGTCCGCTATGTCCTGCGCTCCGGTCGCGTCGGTTCCGCCGGTCGGCACGGTTGGCAGGGAATTCACGTATTTCAGCGCGGAGGTTGTCCCCCAGTCCATCGTTGGGTTTTTTGTCTGGCCGACGACAGCAGCATTGTAGGATACCGCGCCAGTTCGCACCAAAACGTGGGTAGGATCCGCTGTTTCGAGCGCCGAGAAGAGTGCCGCGGCAGCCGCTTTCAGCGCCGCTATCTTGGTCACGTATGTCGTCATGTAGCCAAAGCAGATGTTACTGAACTGCCAGGTACAGACCGTGGTCGACTGGTCGGTATTGTCGGCCATCGAGCCGGACTGGTCCAGCGCGAGTATCATAGACAGCGCGGTGCGCGACGTCGTCGTGCCGCTCGTGGTGGAACTAGATGCGGCGACTTGGACAGAGTTCCATCCAAGTACGGATGTGAACCCTGTGACAGGCATTCTGTAGGACGAGCTCACGACCACCGCAAAGGATGTCCCCGTTGCCGTCGTGGTCGGAGTTATGGTCGCCATCGTCCCGGCTTTGATAGAGGCGAGCGTCGCCGTGTCAGCGCCGAGAAAGTTTGACATCTGCCCGGCGACGAAGTCTTTCACCAACGTCGGCGCGTCGGCCACGGTCGTCGTACCACTTGCCAGCGCGGTAACGGCCGCGAGACTTGCAGCATCCGTGGCACCCTGCATCTCAGAGCGTGTCAAGATCATGTTGGCCGTATCGATCGCGACGCCGGCCGACCCCACGAGCAGCGGCAGAAGGATCGCAGTCATGATCGCGAAGTTGCCGCTGCGGTCTCCGCAAAGGACTTTCAAACGTGCCGCCAATTCGCGGCTTCTGCATTTTGCCATGACGGCATAAAGCTCTTAAATTGTTTCATTCCCGCAGAGATTATCAGTAAAATTTTACCGAAACGGCATTGCCTTGACGGTCTCCGGGAAAAATCGACATTGGCTTCATCCATTGTAGAGCCATTGGAATTGCGGCTTGTCAATGACGATCAGGTTTCATGTCGGCGACGCGCTTGATAAGGATTTGAACTGCCGGCCACGACGTCAACTGTGCGGCAAAAGAGCTACGTTAATCAATTTATTTTGCTTTTTAGGAACCAACAGACTTTGGACATCTGGCCCTGAGGAGTAATTACTCTGCCCAAATCTGAACTGCTGCTCATCCCGAAGCGGGGCGACAGTGAAAGCTGTCTGAACATAGCTTGAAAGCGACGTCCAAAAAGCGTTTGCATCTGAGGTCCACGTCAATTCGTCCGGCTGTGCTTTGAAATTCTGATCGACCAATGCCTCCACACCTCGCTCGTAGCTGCGCTCCAAAGGCGCCGGCCACGACGGCTCCGATGTCAACTGGCTGGGATTGTGCGGCGACACGGACTGGGATTCACTACCGCCGCGGATGGTCGCCCCATGGTACTGATTTAGATGTCAGCACTGGAATGCATTCGCTTCGAAGGTGAGGAATGCAGATACCTCGGTGACGAATGCTGGTTAGGCACCAAACTTCGTTGTCCTTAAGGAAATCGTGAGGCCAACCGCCTGTCCGATCGGCAAGCTTGGTTGAAATCGAGTTGTCGAAGGAGGAACCGGCAAGCTCGGCTCATTGCCAGAGGCCGCGGTGGCTAGCGTCACAGTCACGCTCCACCAGCCGCAATTAAGAGATCCCTTAGTGTACGCACTTTTCACGAAAAAGCATGAGTATCTGCTCAGCCTTGAACGTCTTGCCCGAGAGGTTGCGCGGTGCCATTTCGGTCGATCAGTGAAACGCTAGCGCTCGGCCACCATAGGCTGCCTGCCGTGTGGCAATAGAGGCTTAAGTGGATGCCCGTATCCGGCGGCTACCACTAGGGAGTTGCAGTGACCCTCAGAGCATCTCTCACACGAAAGCGACGTACTCCGCAACATAACTTAATACAAAAAGACACTCCGCAATATTGCGCTCCGGCATAGTGCGATGCGAACCGGCTTCCCATCGTGGGATCAGCCTCTGCATCCACACTATGAAAGAGAGTCATTCCCGTGCACATCAAGTCATTCGTAATTGCCATTATTGCCATTTCATCGGCAGCACCCGCAATGGCTGCGGACCTGTCCGTTGTTCCGGAGGCAGCGCCGGCTGCCTATTCAGCCTATGACTGGTCGGGTTTCTACATCGGCGCCCAGGGTGGTTATAGCTGGAATCAAACAACCGTTCTCGGCAGAAAGGAAGATTTGGACAACGGCTCCGCAGGCGTTCACGCCGGCTACAACTTCCAGTCGGGCAGCATCGTCTACGGCATTGAGAACGATTTCAACTACAACTTCGCCAAGGACAAGGATACCGACCTTGAATGGGATGCGTCTGGACGTGGTCGTATCGGTTATGCCCTTGACCGCACACTGATCTTCGCAACTGCCGGCGTCGCGGCGACAAGCAGCAAGCTTGACCTGCCCGCCATACGCAAGAAGGACGACATCCTTATTGGTTGGACTGCGGGTGGAGGTGTCGAACATGCCATCACGGACAACATCTTGGTTCGTGGAGAATATCGCTATTCGGACTTTGGCAAGAAGGATTTCGGCGCAGGCGTCGGCGATTTTCGCGCCACTCAGAACAAGGTCCTGATCGGCGCCAGCTACAAGTTTTAACGGCAGGTAGGATGGCCGGGAAAGACTGAGGCAAGACCATCCCACCCCATCCGGGATGGTCACCTCCCTTCCTCCACCGATCGCAGCTCCGTAGTAAAGACGGAACAAAATGCAACAAAACAGATCGATCCGGGCAGAAGCCTCCCGGCGATCGAGCAAGGAGACTTTGCCGTGAGCGGACCTGCCAGCAAAAATAACAGGCGACCCATTCTTGTCTTTCTTCCGGCCAACGCGGCAAACACCATCGTCGCCAAGCTCGAACTTGCGGGCTATCCCGCCGTGGCAGTCACAACGGTCCCAGACCTGTTCGACGCCCTTCGCTCGGATGCATTCGCGCTGGCAGTCACCGTCCGGCCGCAGATCGATATCGTCCGGAACATCATGACAATCCCGGTCGTCAACCTCGAGGTCTTCTTCCATAGGGCGCTCACGTCCGACAGAGCTGAGATCAGCGGTAAGCAGTTCGACGTCAATGCCTTGGTCAACCGCATAAAGACGCTCACCGCGCCCCCGTCAGCCCGTGAGCCCGAGAAAGTCAGGGATTTCGACCGCAAGCAGGCTGTAGTAAACTCCGCCTATGCGGGATGGCGCAAAAAAGCGGCGCATTTTTTCAAAAGCCGCTCCATGGCCAGGATCGACGGTTAAGCGTGCGTATTTCCGATCTCTCTGGCCATCGTCCGGATTTCACGACGCGTCATGCGAGTGCAGGAACAGCGTCTCACGTTGGTCGCTCGCAACCGTTGGCAACTGACCAGACGGCTTTCACCTGGCTCTCCCAGAGATTGGATCCCGCACAAGCCGCCGCGGTCAAATGCGAATTCCTTTTCTGGATAGGGTCTCTTTTGATGTTGTGGATAATCGGCGCTGCCTCGGTCAGCGGTTTCGTTCTGACAGCCTTCTTTTGCCTTCTGACATTAGTGAAGGTCATAAGGATATCTCTCATGAAGATCATCGAAGGCATGCCCAAATACTCCCTCGGTCGCCACTATGCGACACTTGCTCTCGGAATTGCCTTTTTTTTCGTGGTTGCAGCACGCGCCTGCTATATCTCGATGATCATCGTCGATACGGGGATGTCCGGTGGGATATGATCTGGTGCTTGCAAAAAAGACCGGAGCGGATAAATCCAGCAATCGGCTTGCAACTGCAGTAAGACCGGCCTCTGAGATCGGGGAGCCCGCCGAGATGACATTTCAAGACCAAGCTCACATCCTCATCGTTGAAGACGATACCGAAATCGCCGGAATGCTGGTCGAACTCGTCTGTGCCAACGGTTACAGAGCGACGTCGGCCGATAGCGGTGCAGACATGGACAGCCTTCTGGCGCGCTACAAATACGACCTGATCGTTCTGGATGCGATGCTCCCCGGAGAGGACGGCTTCAGCATTTGCAGAAGGCTGCGCTCCTCCGGCACCATCCCGATCATTATGCTGACAGCGCTTCATGAGGATATAGACCGCATTCTTGGGCTCGAACTGGGAGCCGACGACTATGTCACCAAACCGTTCAACTCGCGCGAACTCATCGCCCGCATCAAGAGCATACTACGCCGGGCTTCCTATGTGCGTGAACAGGATGGCGGGCTCGCTGCCCTGACATTTTCCGGCTGGCGTATAGATCCGAACAGTCGCCAGCTGCAGGACGCCGAAGGCGCGCAGGTGTCGATGACGACTGCCGAATTCGACCTGCTGCTGGCCTTCTGCCAAAATCCGAACAAAATCCTGACGCGGGAGCAACTGCTCTCGATGACCCATGCAGGCACAGCGGGACCGATCGAGCGCAGCATCGACGCGCATATCAGCCGGGTCCGCCAGAAGATCGAGCCGAACCTCAAGGAGCCGACGTTCATCAAAACGGTCCGGCTCGGCGGCTACATGTTTGCAGCAAAAGTGGAGCGGATATTGTGATATCGCTGCGTTCTGCTTCCCTTCGCATGCAGATACTCCTGCTTGCCATTCTCCTCGTCATCCTCGTATCCGCTGTCGCGACGATCACCGAGCCGTTCATCTATGGCCGTCACGACAAGGGGATCGAGATCGGCCTGTTCGCCGGTCGCGTGGAGACGGTGCTGGAGCAATTCAAAAAGGCCCGTTCTCGCACAGACGAGGATGCCGCATTGACCAATGCGGCAACAGTCGGGCTCCGCATGAGGCGGGTCGATCCCAGGGAGTTCGCCGATCCAGCCGCCGTCGTGCCGATCCAGGCGGACGTTCGCCCGGGCATTCGCAGGCTGTTGGACAAATCCTTTGCAGCAGAGATCGGCGAAATCTTCTCGCACGCCAGTCCTCGCCATAAACTTCTCGTCATGCTCGACAATAACAATGCGCTTGCGATCGAAGCCCCTGCGTTTCCGAAATATCTCTGGTTCGCTCCGGCTGTGGCCAGCGGGCTTTTGAAGATCATCATTCCTCTGGCGATCATGGCCTATCTCAGCAGCCGGCTGATAACCCGGCCGCTAGAGCGCATCGCAACGGCAGCCCAGCGAGAAACGGTCCTGAACGAAACCTATGCACAACCGTTCGCGATCGAGGGTGCAAGCGAGGTCCGAATTCTTGCAAACTCCCTCAATACCATGCGCAGCCGTATCCAGCAGATGAGCGTCGATCGCACCAGACTGTTGCGCGCCATCAGCCATGACCTCAGAACGCCCCTCACCCGGCTCCGCATGAGAGCCGAACGACTGGCCGATTCCGACCTAAAGGACCTGATGCTGAGAGATGTCACCACTCTCGGTTCGATGATCGACGAAAGCCTCTCATTCCTCAACGACAAAGTCGAAATCACCCGCAAGGTCGATCTGTCGAGCCTCCTCCAGACGATTGTCAGCGATTTCGCCGACACTGGCGTCAATGTTACATTTGAAGGTCCGCGACGGGTCATATACATCTGCAAGCCGCAAGGCCTGACGAGAGCCGTGAGCAACCTGGTGTCAAACTCTGCCCGTTATGCGGATCAGGTCTGCATAGCGCTTGAATGTCTGCAGGACGGCGGCGTCCGGATCGCGGTGAAGGACAATGGGCCCGGCCTTTCCGACGAAATGAAAGTCCGCGTGCTCGAGCCTTTCTTCAAAGCGGATGCATCCCGCCAGGGCGGTGCAATGAGTAGCGGCTTCGGCCTCGGGCTGACGATCACCAAGGGCATCGTCGAGAAAGGCCACAACGGCACGTTCGAGTTGCTCGACAACATTCCGAAAGGGCTCACGGCAAATATCCTGCTACCGTCTCCGACTGACTAGAGCTTGTGGGGATTCACAAATGGGCGCGGATATGAGAGCGAGCATCTCGCAAGAGCTGTCCAACAGGCTCTGCAAAAGTGAATAGCAAGTGCAGCCGAGAAAAATTTTTTCGTTGAGGCGATGATATGTTGCAGATGCAGCTTGTTCAAGATGGACGGTATTGGCTGCTGCTCGCCAACTCCAGTCATTGCCGCGATGGGGGCACGCGCTAATCTGTTGTCTCGTCACGCCCGGGAGATGCCGATGCGGAAGCCACAGATCGACATTACAATTCGGACAGAGATCGACAATCTGCTGCAACTATCCGGCAAGCAATTCGCGCCGGGAGCGTTGTAGTCATCGCTTTCCATTGCGCTCCAAGTTTGAGACCATATCCCGGAGGCCGGGGAGGCATGGGACTATTACGCGCAGAGCCTGTCGGCAGGTTTTGTTGCGGATCATGCAGACCTCGGCGATAAGCAGCGTTGCCAGAAGTGGATCGAAATCATGGCGCATATGTACGATGACCCGAACCACGAAGATCATTATGTGCTGATGCAAGAGGGTGAAGCGATGTACAAACTTGGGGTATGGAAAGGGCCTTTTACGTGTTCTCGCGTGTTGAAGAATTGTATGGCGCACGAGGCTTCAAAAGTGAGCAAAAGGCCTATCTCACCTTCACCAAGGAGGAACGCTGAACGCGTCGCCAGCGGTTCTTAATCCAGCGAATGAAGCCCTCTCTTCCAATTCCCTTTCGAATGTCCGCTTTGGACGGTGGGTCATAGCGGGGAAGTGCCATTCGCACGCATGAAGATCATGCAGGCGACTTGCGTCCGTTGTCGTCGCGGACAGAAGCCACTGCTGTCAGTCAAACAGTGGCCAGGGGATCAATATCGGTTACCCCAAGGCTCGACTGTTTGGCCTCCAAACATCACCTGAGTCGGCAAAGTGAAGATGAAGTAAGGATTGAAAGAAGGCGGCGCGCTGATTTGATCCAGTCGTGTC
>CAZZZI010000004.1:0-60012 GCA_964658415.1 uncultured Sphingomonas sp.
CGTGGCCGGCATGATCGTGGTCATGCGCCGCATGGTCGTGGCCGGATGCAGGCACCTTCGCGCCGAGGGGGGCAACGCCATATCCGAGGCCGGTGACCTTCTTGGCAATCGCCGCCAGGTCGCTGTCCTTGTTGTGGCTGACCGTCATGGTACCGGCTGTCACCGAGACCGACACATCGTCCACGCCGGGCATGCGGCGCAGTGCGGTATCGATCTTCGAGGCGCAGCTTGCGCAATCCATGCCGTCGACACGGTAGCGGGTTTTTGTGGTTTCGCTCATGGGGCGACCCTCCTCGGGGATTGTGGACGCGAGCCGGATGCCCGCCCGTCGGACTTGAATTCAATCTGCACCGTGACGCCGCCGGGGCAACTTTCATGGTTCAGGTTTCGACGCTACAACCTCTAGCCACTAGAGGGGCAAGCGGAAAATCCGTGAAAAGCACAAGAAATGAGAAGCGCTACAACCGCCGACGCGGCACCCTTGTGCTGACCGTCCACCACGATGAACGCTTCGGGTCATTTGCCGCCCTTGCGCCGCGCCGGTAACCGGATCCGAAAGAACGCATGGAGCGGCAGCGGCAAGGCTCGGCTGTCTTTCCTGCGGAGCCCTGGTGCCTATTTTATGCGGCCCAAATCCACGGCCCGGTTTCGGATAATGGCTTCCATCGCGAAGTATCCTGTCACCGTCGCCAGATCGAAATTGGTGATCAATTTCTGGTAGAAGGCGTCGTAGCCGGATATGCCGCGCGTCACCACCTTGATCAGGTAGTCCCAATCTCCGCCGATCCGATAAAAATCGATGACCTCGGCCAGCCGGCTGACATGGTTGCGAAAATCCTCCGACCATTCCTTGGAATGGTGGCGGGTGCGGATCATGACGATGGCCGTCAGATCGAAGCCGAGCAACTCGAGATCGATCTCGCTGCGGGAGCCGCCCAGCACGCCGGATGCCTGCAGCCTCTGAAGCCGTCGCCAGCAGGCATTTTGCGACAACCCCACCTGCTCGGCCAAATCACGCTGCGCAAGCGCAGCGTTGCGCTGGAGGCATGTCAGTATCCGTAGATCAATGTCATCGATTTTCAGATCTTTTTCTATCATTTGACCCATAATCTGCAGGATTTAGCGCAAGAACGGTGAGGTTTTCGACCTTGATACCCATTAGGATCGCTGTCAATTCCTATCTGGAGACCAGACAATGCGCGATCGCACCGAACGCTGCCCCTCGAAAGAACTCGTCACCGTTCTCGGCAAGTTCAAAGCCAGCCTGGCTGTGTGCGACCCGATTGCCGCATTGAGAGACGGGCTGATCGGCGCGAAGGCGAAAGTGGACGGACCGTTCGGACCGAAGCCACTGGTCTATGCCGACTACGTCGCCTCGGGACGCGCCCTCAGGCAGGTCGAGGACTTCATCCTGGAAGAGGTCCTGCCCTACTACGCGAACAGCCACACCGAAGCGTCCTATTGCGGGGGCATGATGACCCGGCTGCGCCGCGAGGCGCGGTCCGTGATAGCAGCGTGCTGCGAAGCGACGAGGGATCACGCGGTGATCTTTGCCGGATCCGGCGCAACCGCGGGCCTCAACCGGCTGGTCAATCTGCTCGGCGTCACCGCAGCGGTGGCTGCCGGTCAACGCGTCTGCGTAGTCATCGGCCCCTACGAGCATCATTCGAATATCCTGCCGTGGCGCGAGAGCGGCGCGGAAGTCGTCGAAATCGCCGAGGGCCCCGACGGTGGCCCGGATCCCATCCTGCTGCAGAAAGCGCTCGAGGGAATCGCTGCGGACCTGATCGTCTGCACATTCTCTGCCGCGTCAAACGTCACGGGCATCTCGACCGATATCGCGGCAATCACCAGGATTGCCAAGGCTGGGCGCGCCAAAATCGTCTGGGATTACGCCGGCGCCGGACCTTACCTGCCGATTTCGATGACGCCCGAGCAGGGCGCCGACATCGATGCCATCGTGGTGTCGCCGCACAAATTCCTCGGCGGTCCCGGCGCATCCGGCGTGCTGATCGTGCGGCACGACGCCGTCACCACCCGGAAGCCCTCGTGGCCGGGCGGTGGCACCGTCAAGTTCGTTTCGCCGACCGGCCATGACTACAGCGACAGCCTGGAAGCGCGCGAGGAGGCCGGCACCCCGAACGTCATCGGCGATATCCGCGCTGCCCTCGCTTTCCTCGTCAAGGACGCAATCGGGCCCAGTGAGATGCACCGCTTGAACGACGCATTCACGAAGCGCGCCTTTGCTGCCTGGAGGGATGTACCGGAGATCGAGCTGCTCGGATCGGCCGAGATGGCCCGGCTGCCGATCTTTTCGTTTCGCGTGCGCGACGGAAAGGGCGGCTATGTCCACCAGCAATTGGTCACCCGTATGCTCAGCGACCGTTTCGGCATCCAGGCGCGTGGCGGCTGCGCCTGTGCCGGCCCCTATGTGCACCGGCTGCTTGCCATAGACGCTGCAGCTTCGGAGCGGATGCGTCAGGCGATCCTGGACGGCCGCGAAATCGAGAAGCCCGGCTTCACCCGCCTCAATCTCAGCGTGTTGTTGTCGGACGAGAAGATTGCCTTCATTCTGGCCTCCGTCGCGGCGCTGGCACGGGACGCGGCTTCCTTTGAAGACCAGTATACGTTCGATCCTGCGCGCGCCATTTTCACGCCGCTGACCTCGGCACGGCAGGAAATGGTCGATGCGTAAGCCCGACGTCGCAGCCTTTTTCGATCCGCGCACCTATTCCATCCAGTACGTGGTGAGCGATCCGCACACCAAAGCCTGCGCGATCATCGATCCCGTCCTCGATTTCGACGAGAAGTCGGGCTCGACCGCCACCCACAACGCCGATGCATTGCTGGACTACATCAGCGACCAAAAGCTGGACCTTCGTTGGATTCTCGACACCCATCCGCATGCCGATCATTTTTCGGCCGCCGCCTATCTCAAGGAAAAGACCGGCGCACCCATGGCCATCGGCGCCCATGTCACCGACGTCCAGAGGATCTGGTCGCAGATCTACAATTGGCCGGATCTGCGCGTCGACGGCAGTCAGTGGGATCGGCTCTTTGCTGCCGGAGACAGGTTTTCCATCGGCGATATCGACGTCGGCGTGATGCATTCGCCGGGTCACACATTGGCGTCGATCACCTATGTCGCCGGCGATGCGGCTTTTGTCCACGACACGATGTTCATGCCGGACAGCGGCACGGCCCGCGCGGACTTTCCAGGCGGCAGTGCCCGCGCCCTGTGGTCCAGCATCCAGGACATCCTGGCGCTGCCCGACGATACGCGGCTGTTTGTCGGGCATGACTACCAGCCCGGCGGCAGAAAGCCCCTTTGGGAGAGTTCGGTCGAACGACAGAGGGCGGAAAACATCCATCTCAAGGATTCGCCGACCGAAGCGGAGTTTGTCGCCATCCGGGAAAAGCGGGACCGGATATTGCCAATGCCGAAGCTGATCCTGCATGCGCTGCAGGTCAACATCAACGGCGGCCAGCTGCCCGAGCCGGAAGAGACTGGAATGCGTTATCTCAAATTGCCAATCGGGGCTTTCCAGGCCGCTGTCTGGTCCTGAGCGAAGGTCTTGCCGGGCACAGTTTCGGCAAGCTGCAAGATTGTCTCCATCGCGCGTGGACCGACAGATATGTCGCTGGATCTCTATCAATATGGCATCGGGACCCTGTGTGGTGCGCTGGTCGGCTTTACCCTGGGATTGCTCGGCGGCGGCGGATCGATCCTCGCGGTGCCGCTCCTCGTCCATGCCGTCGGATTGGCCAATGCCCACGTCGCCATTGCCACGAGCGCCGTGGCGGTGGCGGCCAATGCGCTGATCAGCCTTGTGATGCATGCGCGCCGCGGCACGGTCATCTGGCGTTATGCCCTCTTCTATTGTGTGCCAGGCGTGTTCGGCGCAGTGGTCGGCGCCACTTTCGGCAAGATGCTCGATGGCAACCATCTGCTTGTCTGGTTCTCGGGGCTGATGATCGTCGTTGCCATCCTGATGATGCGGCGCATCAGACTGGTGAGCGAGGACGTCAGTGTATTCGACAGCAGCAGGGCTCCCAAAGTGCTTGCGGTCGGCGCGGGCACCGGAATGGTCTCCGGATTTTTCGGCATCGGCGGCGGATTTCTGATCGTGCCCGGGCTGGTTTTTTCCGCCGGCATTCCGACGATCAATGCGGTCTCGACGTCCCTCGTCGCCATCGTGGCTTTTGGATCTACGACCGCTGCGACCTATTCCTTCTCGGGGCTCGTCGACTGGCCGCTGGCGACGGTCTTCGTCGCCGGCGGGGCCTTCGGCTCGGTTCTAGGCTGCAGCCTGGTGCATCGGCTGAAGCCCTATCAATCGACATTGAACGGGCTGTTCGCCTGCGTGATCCTGATATTCGGCCTGGGCATGGCCTGGAGCGCGTTGGCAAGCTGAGATCGGCGCAGCCTCGGCCCCGGCATCATGCGGCTGTGCTGGCCGGTCGACCCTCAGGCGACAAAGCCCTCTCTGCAGAGCGCGTTGAGATCTGCGGGCGACATATTCTCCAGCGCGAGATCCGGCAGAAGATCGTTGGCGCCCGCCAGATCCAGGCCGTAGGCGGCCGAAAAGATGTTGACGCCGGCTTCATGCAAAACGGCAGGCCGGGCGCTCAACTGGCCGAGCAGCACCGTTTGCAGCAAGCCGAACGGTACGTCTTCCAGCACGTAGCGGCTATCCGCGCTCTTCGGCCCCACGCCACCGCGCCCTTCCAGGTGCATCTGCTGGTTCATGTCCGAGACAGTTCCCATCGGAACGTGAAACGACAGCGAGAAATGCTCGCGCACTGTCCGGACGGAAAGCCCGAAGCTCTCGGCGATCGCCAGCCGTTCGGCATCGAGCGCTTCGATGAAGCGTCCGACAAGCGGCGTGACATGTTCGCCCTGCCCCCAGTTCTCGCCCTTCTCCATGCGCGTCAGGTTCATGAGGGCGATGCCAAGATGGTTTTGCGGATTGAGATTGCTGAGCGCGATCGCCAGCAGCCCGTCCCGTTCGACGAACCGTTCGCCGAAAAGCTGGCTGCAGAGTTCCATGCCCACGCTGCCGGCGGATTGCGGCACGGTCGCGATGTCGACCTTCTGGCGCACCGTATTGATCTGGACCTCACGGTCGCTCAACCGGCGCGCCGTCAGCACGGTCGTTCCCCAGACGATGATCGGCAGCACGATGCCGAGATCGGCGAGGATCTTCGACAGATACAGAGCCCCGAACGAACTGTGGGAGCTGATGATGAGCGGTTGCCCATTGCGAAGATAAGGTGCGGCCGCGTCCATGGCCGCGCGATGACCGTTGGTCGGCATCGCGATGAGGACGGCGTCCGCCTTCGCAAGTGCGCTGCCACAATCGTCGGCAACGGCGACCGCTCCGGAAAACTCGAATGCGCCCGTGGCCACGAGTGCCTTCCCCTCGGCAAGCCCTCGGGTGCTTTTGCCCGAAGGTGACCACAGAACCGGCTGATGTCCCTCCTTCGCCAGGAAGGCAGCGACACCGAACGCGATCGAGCCGGCTCCGAGAATTGCGATACGCATGGGAAATATTCCTCGTCATGTTTGTCGTGTTGGCCGGAGATGGAATGTGGTTGAGATCCGCGGCGGCGGGTCTTGCGCAAATTTGACCGTCACGGCGGAGGCATCGGGCATCGGAGTTCTACGGATGCCGATGCCCTAGCTATTCCCGGGATTTCTGTCGCCGGAACCGTCTGCCTCGTGGCAGGCGTCAGGTCCTGAGCCGGAAGGCTTTCTCGGTCCTGTCGGCGATCTGCGTGACGATGTAGGCGATCAGCATGTAGATCACGACGGCGATGAGGAAGGCCTCGAGGTAGTAGAAGTTCAAGGCAGCGGTCAGTTGCGACTGCGCGAAGATGTCGACCACCTCGATTGCGAAGCCGAGCGACAACGCCTTCATGATCACCATCACCGAGTTGGCAAGGTCGGGGATGGCCGCAACGACGATCTGCGGAAACAGGATCCGGCGGAACAACTGGCTGCCGGTGTATCCCAGCGAATGGGCTGCGTCGGCCTGCCCGGTATCGAACGAGTTCAGCGCGCCTTTGACGACCTCCGCCTGGAACGCCGAGACGCAGGCAATCAGCGCAACGACGAGGATGACCCAGTTAGGGGTGCCGAAGCCGTTCATCTTCAATCCCACCAGCGAGGCAAGATATTGGATGATGTAGGGAAGGCTGTAGTAGAACAGGAAGATCACGACGACCATCGGGACACCCTTGAAGATGACCTTGTAGCCAATCACGAGTTCCCTCAGGACGGGGATGCGCCTGTATTCGATCATCGCGAAAATGCTTCCGATGATCGTCGAAAAGACGAAGACCAGGACCGCCATTCCCACCGTCACAGGCACGGCGCCGAGGATTTCCCATAGGTCCGGGATCAGGACTTCAGATTCAAACATGTGCCGGTCCTCTCTGTCAGACGCTTGCCAGGGCGACGGTTTTGATCGTGGCTGTCTTTGGCGCGTACTTGGACGAGCGCAGCTCGAAGGCGCGAACGATGAGCCAGGTTATCAGGCACATCACGGAATAGATGACCGCCAGCACGAGATAGGTCTGGAACTGATACTGGTTGTAGTCCCGTTCCATGATCAGATGCGCCGTCGCCATCACGTCGGCGGCACCGATGTACATGACGAGCGCGACGTTATGGATCAGGTAGATGATGGAGTTGCCGTAGCCGGGCAGCGCGATGTGGACCGCCTGCGGACCGACGACGCGCATGATCTTCTGGCGGAACGTGTAGCCGAGGCTATCGGCCGCATCGTGCTGGCCACGTTCGACCGCGAGATAGGCAGGCCGCATGACCTCCGAGAGATAGCCCCCGTGGTAGAAGCTGAGCCCGATCATCGCCGCAGCCGTTGCCGAGAGAAAGTCCGGAACGCCGAATACTGCGCCCAAAAGGGGAAGCCCGTAGAACGCCACGAACAACTGCAGGACGACCGGCACGCTTCGGGCATAGGAGACGTAGAGATCGGCCAGCTGGCTGATCACCGGCACCCTGCGAACGCGGAACGTCGTCGCAATGAGAGCGAGACAGAAACCGGCGATCATGGCCACGAACATGATCGCGAGTGTCAGCGGCATCGCCGACAGCAGCTCGGGTATCATTGCAGAAAGATCCACTTGGAACACTCCCTTAAAGGTTCAACCTTGAACCGCTGCGGATGCAGCGGTTCGTGAAGGCTGAGCTTGGATCACTTCATGTAGGTGGAAATGTCTTCGCCGAACCACTTCTGCGAGAGCTTGGCGACCGTGCCGTCGTCCTTGAGTTCTTTCAGAACCTTGTTCACGTCGTCGGCCAGCACCTTGTTTTCATCCGACTTGTGAATGAGCACGAAAGTGTTGTTGATGTAGACCGGCTCGCTTGCCACGACGTCCAGCTTCTGCTGCTCGATGACGGTCTGTTCGCCCAGGTTCGATGGCAGGACCATCGCGTCGTACTTGCCCTGCTGGATTTCGTTCAGGCGGTTCGGATAGGGAACGCCGGCATTGGAAGGGGTGACGTTGATCTTGTACCCCGGGTTCTGCTCCTGCCAGCCCATGATGAACTTGTAGGTGCCGCCGCCGGCCGTGACCGGCACGAGCGACTTCCCGACCAGGTCCTTCATGTCCTTGATGCCGCTGTCTTTTTTGCTGTAGATCTTCATCAGGCTGGCGCCTTCCGGATTTTCCGGGATGAAGAACTGCTTCACGCGGGCGTCAGATTTGTAGTAGCCGCCGACGGCCATGTCGTACTTGCCGGTTGCAAGACCGGTCTCCTGGGCGATATCGGCGACGCCCTCCATCTCGAACTTGTACTGCGGCAGCTTCGCGTTGATCGCCCTGAGGAGATCGGGTTCGTAACCCTGGGGCTGTTCGCCGAGCGCGCCCCAGGCCAGCGGCTTGGATTCTGCGGAGGTGGCGATCTTGATGGTGCGGACAGCGTCGGCATGGCTGGCGCCTGCGGTCGCAAGGGCGATGGCGATACCGCCGGCGACGGCAAGGCTGAACTGACGGCGAAAGGTCGAATGGAATGCGGACATTTCTTGGTTTCCCTTTGGGTTAATGCACGAGTTCAGAATTGAGGAATTGCGCGAGGCGGGGGTTGGTGGGCTGGTCGAAGATTTCGGAAGGGCTGCCATCGGCAGCGACGACGCCCTTGTCCATGAAGAGGATGCGGTTCGAGATGTTCTTCGCAAATTGCATCTCGTGGGTGACCAGCAGCGACGTGATCCCGGACGAGGCAACGTCCTTGATCACCTTGAGGACTTCGCCGACAAGCTCGGGATCGAGCGACGAGGTGGGCTCGTCGAAGAGCATCATGTCCGGCTTGACCGCCAAGGCGCGGGCAATGCCCGTGCGCTGCAGCTGGCCGCCTGAGAGCTGCGACGGGTAGTGATCCTTGCGCGTGGAAAGACCGACGCGGTCGATCTCTTCCATGGCAACCTGCCGTGCTTCGTCCTTGGACTTGCCCTGCACCACGACGAGCGGGTCCATGACATTTTCAAGGACGGTCATGTTCTTGAAGACGTTGAACTGCTGGAAGACCATGGCGGTGCGAAGCCGGATCGCCTGTACTGCGGCCTTGTCGGCGCGCTGGTAGTCCATGTGGATATTGTCGAACGTGATCGTCCCGGATGCCGGCTTGGCGAGGTAGTTGATGCACTTCAGCAGCGTCGTCTTGCCTGTGCCGCTGGGTCCGATGATCGACACGACATCGCCGCGCTTGACGGAGAGATTGACGCCGTTGAGGATCTGCGAGGATCCGTAGGACAGCTTTAGATCTTTGATTTCAAGCATTTCTGATCCTTCCGGGCGTGACAACCTGCATCTTCGATTTCATGCGCATTTCAGACCCCTTCTGTTTTCATGAGCCCGGCGGTTCGGTCGAGCCTGCCGGGGCCGCCGAAGCCGGCACAATTTCCAGCCGCGCTATTTCCCGATCTCGGCATGGCCGAGAACATGCATCAGCCGGTTTGCCCAGCCGAAGATCGAGATCGCATGGATGAGGTCGATGATCTCGACGTCGTCCATGCCCGCGGCTCGCAGCGCCGCGATGTCCCCGGCGGTGGCGTCGGATGGTGTCACGGACAGGCGACGGGCAAAGCTGTAGATCGCCGCATCGCGCGGGCCGAGCGTGTCGGCCTTGTCGAGATAGAGGGCGCTGACCACGTCGTCGCTGTTCGTCAGTTCGGCATGACGCCGGGCATGCGTTACGGCGCAAAAGGTGCAGCCGTTGACCAGCGACGCACCGAGCGCACCCAGTTCGCGGTCAGGACGGGCAAGACCGCCTTCGACATACATGATCGCGTTGAAAAGCACGGTGCGGGCGACATAGCTTTCGGGGTCGTGGACGAGGGTGCGGACATATTCCGAAACCTTCTTGGCCGATGGGGTGACCTTCATGGCCTCGAGCTGCTCCGGCGTCGCTTCTGAAAGCTCGACGGGCGCGATGTGCGGATGCCAGGTCAGCGGCTTCAATTTAACCGAGGAAATCATGCGGACCTCATCAATCTCAGGCCGGTGGCGACCCGCGTCTGGAAGTTTACGAAGGCGATGAGCTCGGAGAGCGCGACGATCTGCGGGTTGTCGAACCCGGCCTCGACAAGCCGGGTGATGTCGCTCGCCTGCGCCTTGATTGGAGACAGCGTGATCAGATCGACATGGCGGGCAATGGTGGCCAGCGGTTCGCCGAGATCGGTCGCCCCGTTCGCCAGAGCCAGCAGGTCCTCGCCCGGCTGAAGCGCCGCCAGCTGGGCCTCGTAATCCGCGACCAGAACCTTGTCCGCGTTCAAGGCGGCGATCCTTCGGGCCAGCGCGATGCGCAACACAGTCGACAGACCGAGGCCATGCTCAGGCGTCAGCACGGACAGGCGGCAGAGTTCTGCGCCCTGAACGAACTCCGGCCGGAAGCGGCGGGCGTTGAAAATGGCGTCGTCCGGGGATAGGCCTGCGGCCTTGTCCATCGCATCGATCACAGCACGGTCTCCTTGTTGAGCATCGGGGTTGAATCCACCCATTCGTCGCCCTGCAGCTCGGGGATGTCGTAGGCAACGAGATTGGCAAAGTGCGCTTCGACATCTTCGGCAAACAGCGATGCGGCGATGCCGCGAACAAGCCTGTCGGCGCCGGCACTGACAGCCGGGATGTCGCCGGATACCTTGCCATGGGTGAGCATCGCGGCGTCGTTGAAGCAGTGGATATGGGAAAGCATCGGGCAGGAGCCGGCAACCTTCTCGCGGAATTCGAATGACGGACCGAGATCCGGTGCCTCCGACATGCCGCGTCGCGACGGTCCCATGTCAGCCGTCTGCCGGCCATCGGACCAACTCCGGATATAGGGAGCAATCTGCGCAAACTCCGGACGGCCGTTGAAGTCGTTGGTGAAGCCCGTGGCGGCGATCAGGAAATCGTAGCGCATCGGTCCCTGCGTCGTCTCGATCAACAAGCCGTCCCCGTCCTGGCCGACCGAGACGATGCCGCAATCGAGGAAGAACCGCGCATTCGCATGGCTGGAAACCCGCAGCGTCGAGGAACGCGGCGGCGGGGTCTGTGTCTGGGCGGTGTATTCGACGAACTTCCACTTCCAGGCATCGGGAAGCTGGTGCATGCCGTGAACGACGCCCTGGCTGCCGATGCCGGTCATCTTGTTGACGCGGGGCATTTCCTTGCGGCGGATCAGGAGGTCCACATGTCCGGCTCCGGCCTCAAGGGCCGTCGCCGCATTGTCCATGGAGGAGGCGCCGGCCCCGATCACGGCAACGCGCTTGCCCTTCAACGATGCGAAATCTATGTTGTCTGCCGAGTGCGCCCAGTAGGCCTGTTCGATCCCCTTGAGGAAATCTGGGACAGCGAACCCGCCCAATCCGGAACGGCCGGTTGCCAGAACCAGATGACGGGTCAGAACCCGCCCGGTTTCAGAGCCCTCGATATCGACTGCGATGAGACCGTCGACAGAGGAAATGCCGGTCATCCGCACGCCGTTGCGGACCGGGAGATCGAGGATTTTTCGGTACCAGACCAGGTAGTCCATCCACTGGTCTTTCGGGATCTTGTCGAGCGATTGCCATGCGTCCCGTCCCCATTGCGCAGTGAACCAGGCCCGAAAGGTCAGTTGCGGCAGGCCGAGTGCGGGACCGTGCAGGCTCTTCGGCGAACGCAGCGTCACCATGCGGGCGAAGGTGACCCAGGGCCCCTCCAGCCCTTCTGGTGCGGCATCGTAAGCGACCACATTGGTCATTCCCGTCAGCACCAGCTTTGCCGTGGCGGCCAGGCCGCACATGCCGGCGCCGATGACGACGACATCGCGAACGGGCCGACCGTCGTGCACTGTCTGGGGAACCCAGGGCTTTGCCGGCAATTCGAGATAGTCGAGATCCTGCGCAAGCTGCGCTTCCAGCGCCGCAAGACCGATCGACAAAGGGTTGGTGGGCACATGCGTCATAAATCAGTTCCCTGATCTGTGCCCGACGGCTGGCCGGTCACGAGTTGGCCGGCCGTGGCCGGATCGAGCTTGGTGAACCCGACGATCGAGCTTGCCGCCACCGCCTCGACCGCGTCCATCAGCGCGCGCGCGGCCGGACGGAGGGGGATCTTTTCGACAGAGAGAACGCCCCAATAGAACGGCACCTCGAGATCGATCGGCCGCACGACAGTGCCGGGTTCGCTGACGCCATAGGACGTCACGGGATCGATGATGGCGATCACACCCTCTATCTGGCGGACGAACTGCAACGCCCCATAGGAATTGTTGGTGCGGATGACAGGACCGGTCTCGATGCCCTGGGACGCGAGCGCCCGCGCGATATTGCGTTGAAATCGCAGCGGATTGAGCATCGTTGCAATCCGCCGACCGGCAAGGGCCGCCAACGGCACGACATCGAGGCCCGCGAGCGGGTCGTCTTCGCGCAGGGCAACGACAGTCGGGGCCGAATAGAGGCGCAGGACATCCAGGCCGGGAATATCGAGCGGCAGGCTGCTGAAGCCGATGTCTGCCCGGCCGCTCCGCACTTCCTGCGCGACGGTCGAGGCGAGAAACTGGCCGACATGCGTCTCGTGCGGGACCTCGACGTCCTTCAATTGCGCCATGGCCTTGGGAATCAATCCGGTGCCGATGGCGGCCGTCGTCGCGATCTGCAGGATCCGACCCTTGCCGCCGGCAATCATCTTGGCCCGCGCGGCGAGTTCCGTGAACGACATCAGCAGTCGCCGCGCCTCTTCCTCAAAGGCGACGCCCTCCTCGGAGAGCTGAACACGTCGACCGATCCGGTGCAGCAGCTCGAAGCCGAGTTCGGCTTCAAGGTCCTGGATGGTGCGGGTGACAGAAGGTTGGGATCTCCCGAGCACCTCGGCAGCCTTCGTGATGCTGCCGCTGGCGGCAACCGCAAGAAAGGTCTGAAGGTCCCGAGTTTCCATAAGCGCCTACATGCGAAATTTGTATGAATTGTATTCATTCATTCAAAGATGACATCTGTCAAGCGCGAGTGTTTATTTTTTGTGCGCTGTAATATGCTGTTTATTTAATGGGCATGCGGATCAGGCGGCCGTCGCGCTGCATTGAAAAAACTGCACACGTCAGGGACACCGCACGCGCTTCCGGAAAAGCCATGGATTGTTGATCGGCTGTATGATGGGAAATTGCGCATCTCCGACAGGGCGGCGTTTCGCGCGAGGCCTTGCGATTACTGCCTGGAGGCCTGCTCGCTGTGGGGGCGAAGCTATCTCGAGATAGCCGTCAAGACGGACGTCAGGCTATCCTGCGCAAGTTGAATGATCTCATCAGACGAGCCTTGAGGTGTCGCGGGTCTTTTCCGATTGGTCGCTGGGGGACCAGTCCGCGGACCGGCACCCGGCGCACCACCCCCGGGGTGACAGGGCCGGTAGCCAGGAACAGCAATTTCGGCTCAGGCACCCCTGGTGAAGGAAATCTCCGGGAGTTCGACAACGCTCTCAGGCGTCGACAAACATCTTCCCGTCGAAATATTTTTCAGGCGCCAACGGCTCCTTGACGGTCCCGAATTCCTTGAACATCGTGTTGAATTCCGCCAGCCACTTGTTGACGGTTCCGTCCGAGGTGAACTTGTCGAGTTCGGCGCTGGTCAGCATCTTCCTGCTTTTTGCGACCTTGGCGGTTGCCTCTGCCGGCGCCTGCATGAAAGCCGTCGTCAGTTCGATGGAACGATCGAGATTGGCAACGCGGTAATCCATTGCCTTCTTCATGACCTTCAGAAAGCTTTTCACCAGCTTGGGATTTTCCTGAACGACCTCGTTGCGGGCGACAAAGGTATTGATAAAGGACGTCGCCGGGTAAAAATCCTTGTTCGCCGCCAGCTCCTTCATGTCCGGCACGCGCTGCTTGATCGCATCGATCAGCGGGTACCAAATACCGGCGGCGTCGATCTGTTTGGACGAAAAGGCGGCGACGATCGTGCTCGGATCCATCGGCACCATCTGGATGTCGGTGATCTTGAGCCCTGCCTTGGTCAAAGCCATTCGCAGGATCATGTCGCCGGAGGTCCCCTGCGGGACGCCGACCTTCTTGCCCTTGAGTTCGGCGATCGAATTGATGCCGGCCTGTGCGATGACGCGATCGCTGAAGCCGATGTCGTTGACGCCGACAACCTTGGCGCGCCCGCTGGCCGGCAGCCAGAGAGCGCCGGGACCGATCGTTCCGAAATTCAGGCTGCCTGCTCCCATCGCCTGGATCTGGATGGGCCCGTTGGTGAAAACCTTCAGGTCAGGCTTGATGCCCTCAGCCTCCCAGAGCTTCTGGTCTTCGGCGATGGCAAACACGCTGGCATTGGGAAAATCGGCGATATAGCCGATGCTCATGGTATCGGAAGCGGCCCGTGCCTGGCGTATAGCCGGCATAGTGCCTGCCACTGCGACGGCTGCGGCCGTCGTCATGAAAGTGCGTCTCGTCAGCATATCATTTCCTCCTTACGATTGCCGATGATCAGTGGGGCGCCGGGTGATAGACCGCCCGCCAGACCTCATTTCGAAGCTCTGCGAATTCGGGTGACAGCCTTATCTCTTCCGTGCGCGGATAGGGCAGCTCAACCGGGATGATCTTGTGCAGCCGGCCCGGACGGGCGGCCATGACCACGACACGGCTTGCCAGATAGACAGCCTCGTCGACATCGTGGGTGATGAACATCACGGTGCGCCGCTCCTGGCTCCAGGTCTCGAGAAGCTGGTCCTGGAGCTGCACGCGGGTCAGGGCATCGAGCGCGCCGAACGGCTCGTCCATCAGAAGTATCTTCGGATTGACCGCATAGGCGCGGGCGATGGCGCAACGCTGCTTCATGCCGCCGGAAAGGGTTTTGGGAAGCGAACCGGCAAAATCCTTGAGGCCGACCAGCGCGATGAAGTGGTCGGCGATCTCGCGGCGTTTCGCACCCGGATAGCCAGCGATCTTCAGGCCGAACTCGACATTTTCCCGCACCGTCAGCCAGGGGAAAAGCGCGTATTGCTGGAAGATCACGCCTCGCTCCGGGCCCGGCCCGGTCACGGCGACATTGTCGACGGTCACCTGCCCGGCAGAAGGCTGGGCAAGACCGGCGGCGATGTTCATTGCCGTAGACTTGCCACAGCCGGAAGGGCCGACCACAGTTATGAATTCGCCATCCGCGATATCGAGGTTGAGGTTCTCAAGGGCGACGAAGCTCTCGCCCGCGAGCTGGAAATTCTTCGAGACGTTCTGAAACGAGATCTTCGGCGTCATAGTTTTTCCTGCCAGGCCGTGAGAATTCCGTCGATCGCCATGACGATACGATCCATGATCAGCCCGAGCACGCCGATGCTGATCAGGCTGACGAAGATGGTCGGAAGATCGTAGTAGAGCTGCGCCTGCTGCATGCGGAACCCGAGGCCCGACTGGGCGGCGATGAGCTCGGCCGCAACGACCGTCGCCCACGAGGAGCCAAGCCCGATGCGCACGCCTACCATGATGTAAGGGGTCGACGCGGGAATGACGACACGGCGGAAAATGGTGAAGTCGCTGGCACCCAGCACGCGAGCGGCATTGATCAATGTCCGGTCGACGCTGATCACGCCCTGATAGGTGGCGACCACGCTCGACAGAAATGCCGCGAGAAAAATCACGAAGATCTTCGGCGTTTCCTCGATGCCCATCGTGACGATGGCAAGCGGGATGATCGCCAGCGGGGGAATCGTGCGGAAAAACTGGACATAGGGCTCGATGATGCCGCGCGCGACGCGATACCAGCCCATCAGAAAGCCGACCGGTATGGCGACCAGGATGCCGAGGGCAAAGCCTGCCGACACCCGGCCGAGGCTGGCGAGCGAATCCGAAAGGAGCTGGCCGTTCCTGATCTGGATGACGAACTGGGAGGCAACCGCGGCAGGCCCGGGAAGGCCGACGACGCCCTGCGACGTGACAAGCGCCCAAAGCAGGATGCCGGCGATAACGGCGACGCAGTTCAATGCCAGCATCGCCCCCCGGCGGGCCAATAGGGGCACGGAAGGCAGATCGGATTTTGCCGACACATCCGGAACCATCGTGCTCATGAGACTGTCCTTTCTGCAGAGATCGTCGGACGTCCACCGACACTGTTGCCGCGAAACACGCAGCGAAAGCCCAAATGCGTTGTGGCGCTGTCGATCATTTCTGGCTGGCGCGCGGCGGGCCGATAGCGTTTGCAGTAGCTGGGCGCGCAGAGATGCGATCCGCCCTTCAGCACCTTGCGCGGGATGCGGATGGTCGGTTGAAGCGGATCGTAGCTTTGCGCCGCGTCGGTCGCCCGTGGATTGACCGGCACGCAGCAGGCCTTCTGCACATCGTCGGGATGACGGGACGTCCAGAAATCGTCCGTCCATTCCCACACATTGCCGATCATGTCGGCCAGACCGTAGGCGTTCGAGGGATAGAGACCGACCGCCGAGGTGCCGAAGGATGCCGTGTCCGGATTTCGCATGGGAAACAGGCCATCCCAGACATTGGCCATGCGCCTGCCCTCGGGCTCTAACTCGTCGCCCCATCCATAATCGGCGCCCTCGAGGCCGCCACGCGCGGCAAATTCCCACTCCGCTTCGCTCGGAAGGGACTTTCCGGCCCAGGCGGCAAAGGCGGAGGCATCGGCATGGCAGACGTGAACGACGGGATGGTCCATCCGCGCCCCGCCGAGGTCGGTGACGCCGTCCGGGCGGCGCCAGGAGGCCCCGGCGACATAGTGCCACCAATCTCCCCAGAAGCGCATATCCTCCCGCCGGACAGGGGGACGGAACACCAGCGAACCCGGCTGCAAGATCGCGGGATCGGCACCCGGATACATATCGGGGTCCGGCGCCAGTTCCGCGACGGTGCGATAGCCGGTCGCTTCGACGAAGGCGGCAAACTGGCGGTTGGTGACCGGCGTCCGGTCGATCCAGAAGCCTTCCACCCGCACCTGATGGACCGGCGCCTCCTCGGGATAAAAGTTCGAGGAGCCCATCCGGAAACTGCCGCCCTCAAGCCAGACCATGCCGGATTGGGTCGGCGCTTTCGAGGCGTCTCCGCATGCGCCTTCGGAAAAGGCTTGCGTGGACACCGGGCTCATCGTGCGCCCGCCATGACGTCGCGTGTGTGGAGATTGGATTCGATCAGCCATTCGCGAAAGACATCGAGCAATTCGCGGCGCTTGTCCTGATGAGAGGGGCTGTCCCAGAGATTGTTCACTTCCTTGGGGTCGTTCTTCAGATCGAACAGCTGCCCTTCCTTCGATCCCCTGAAATGAACGAGCTTCCAGTCTTTGCTCCGCACGCCGGTGATGAAATCCGCCCCGGTCAAGGTGACGTCGCCGGCCTGCTCGCAGAACACGTGGGCGCGGGGCTTCCATTCGCCGCCTTCGAGCGCCGGCTTGAGGCTGCGTGCCTCGAAGGACGTCGGCGGTGCAATGCCGGCATATTCCAGAATGGTCGGCCCAAGATCGAAGAGCTGGCAGAGCCCGTCGATCTGGCGTCCACCTTCGAAACGCCCGGCGGTCGACCAGATGATGGTCGGCACGCGTGTGACCACGTCGTACATCGACCATTTCTGGATCAGACCATGATCGCCGAGGCATTCGCCATGGTCGGAGGTGAAGATGACGATCGCATCGTCGAGATAGCCGCGCTCCTTCAGGGCATCGAGCAGCTCACCGATCTTTTCGTCGATCAGCGTCACATTGCCGAGGTAATGCGCCCAGAGCTTGCGCATCTGCTCGGGCGTCGGATCCAGGCTCCAGACGACGGAGTCGTGGTCGACCTCGACGTCATGAATGCGCTTTTCCTTCAGGGCGGACGGGAGGGCGTCCAGCTCCGCCTTGGTGGGCTTGTCTGCAGGAAGATCGGTGCGGGCGAGATAGGGGTCGGAGTAGCGCGGAGGTGGGTCGTAGGGTGGATGCGGCCCCGGAAAACCCACCTGCAGAAACAGCGGCTCCGTCTGCGGATAGGTGTTGACCCACCACTTGGCCATGTTGCCGACGAACGCATCGGAATGCAGCGCCTCCGGGAGCTCCCAATCGAAAGCGCCGAGGCTGTCGCTGTAGTCGTCGCGCTGCCGGTAGGTTTCGCGCTGCTGCTTGACGAGGCCGTTGGCGGCAAGCGCCTTGTCCCACTCGTCGAAATACCAGCGTCCCTCCATATACCGGTCCTTGTTCTCCACGACATAACGCTCGTTGAAGCCGGAATCGGAATCGTAGGGGATGGTGTGCATCTTGCCGACATTGATGCAGCGATAGCCGCTGTCGCGCAGCTGCTCTACCCAGGTATGCTGCCAAGCCTGGCCGTTGCTGAGCACGCCCGTCGTGTGCGGATAGTAGCCGGTGAAAAGGCTGGCGCGCGACGGCACGCAGCTGGGTGCCGTGATGTGGCATTCGGTCAGGGTGACGCCCTTCTCCACCATCGCGTCGAGGTTCGGTGTCGAGGCATAGGGAAAGCCGAGCGCTGCAATGGAATCGTATCGCTGCTGATCGGTCATGATCAGAATGATGTTCGGTCGTTCCGCCACGCAAACCTCCTTCCACGCAATGCCTCGATTTTCGAAATCACTGCACCTGCACTTACCTAGAGCGGTTTAGGCTCTTGTCTCCCCCGGGCAGGGATGGCATAAAGTTAACGATAACGCAACGTTCCCAAAGATGATTTTTCGAGGCTTGCATGACTGCGGAAGACAAGAGCCGCCCCCTGGCACCCACACTGGCGTCCGTCGCCAGCAGGGTTGGCGTCTCCGTCAACACGGTTTCCCGCGCACTGCGCGCTCCGAATACCGTGCGCGCGGAGCTGCGCCGCAAGATCAATATCGCCATGGACGAGCTGAACTACGTACCCAACCGCCTGGCCGGCGGACTGTCCGGCACCCGCTCGGATGTTGTCGGCGTGGTGGTGACGTCGCTTTATTATTCCGAGTTTGCATCGATCATCGACGCCATGCAGCTGGCTCTGTTGAAGAGCAACCTGCAGGTCATGCTCGCCAACACCCGTTATGACGCCGACCAGGAAGTCGTGCTGGTCCGCTCCATACTGAGCTGGCGACCGGCCGCCGTGGCAATCATCGGTGTCGATCACCCCACGAAGGTGACGGAGTTGCTGAAGCTGTCGGGCGTTCCCGTGGTCGAGATGTGGGATATCGGCGGATCGATCATCGACTCGGCGGTGGGCATGGATCATGAAGCCGCAGGCGAGACTCAGGCAGCGCACATGATCGATTGCGGCTACCGTCGCCTGGCCTATCTCGGCAGCGTGCGGCAGAACGACATGCGCGCCCGGAAGCGCGCCCGGGGCGCCGCCAAGGCGATTGCCTCGGCAGGGCTGCCGGAGCTGCTGCGCGCCGTCAGCGAGGAAGGCGGACGACCGGATCTCGGGGAAAAGCTGACCTACGAGCTGCTGGACGCGCATCCGGACGTCGACGGTATCATTTGCAACAGCGACGTGGTCGCATTCGGTGTCCTGCGCGCGCTGCGCGCGCGGGGCCTGCGCGTGCCCGAGGACATCGGCGTCATAGGATTTGGCGAAAGCGAAGCCTCCAGCTGCGTCATTCCGTCCCTGACCACGATACGACCGGACCGACAGCGCATAGGCGAGCTCACCGCCGAGGCCGTCATCGCACGGATCAACGACGAGGACCCGCGGATCGTCACGGTCGCCTCACACCTCGTGATGCGAGAAAGCACCCGCGCGGCGCCATCAGCATCACGACGACAGCATGGAGAATAGCGTGCCAAAGGCAGACAAGGTGCCCAATATCGTCTTCATCATCACCGACCAGCAGCGTTTCGACACCATCGCTGCGGCCGGTTTCGATTACATGGTCACCCCTCATCTCGATCGGATGGTCCGCGAAGGGGTATGCTTCACCCACATGTACGTGACATCGCCATCTTGCGCGCCGTCGCGGGCCAGCCTTTTTACCGGTCTGTACCCCCATACCAATGGCGTATACCGCAACGATGAGCCCTGGACGCACACCTGGGTGCAGCAACTGGCCGACGCCGGATACCGCTGCGTCAATGTGGGCAAGATGCACACCCATCCCTTCGAAGAGTCGTTCGGCTTTCACGAACGGCATGTCGTCGAGAACAAGGATCGTGCCACCGAGCGGCTGCCTTTCTATCTGGACAATTGGGACAAGGCCTTCTGGACGCGCGGCTACGAAAAGCCGAGCCGGGTGACCTACCGTCGTCGCGAAGACTATCGCGAGCAGCTCGGAGCCTTCGTGTGGGAGCTGCCCGAGGACCTCCACGCCGACAATTTCGTGCCTGAATTCGCCGCGATGTGGCTCGACAGGTACAAGGGCACGGAACCGTTCTTCCTGCAGATCGGCATCCCCGGCCCCCATCCGCCCTATGATCCGACAGAGGACTATATCGACAAGTACCGGGACCGCGATCTGCCTGAGGCGATCCGCGATCAGGCTGCGATGGACCGCCAGCCGTCGGCCCTGAAGAAACTGCGCGCGCAGCATATTGCCGTCGATCACGATGCCGTGGTGCACCTGGAAAACCCGACGCCCGAGCAGTTGCGCCGCCAGCGCGAGCATTATTTCGCCAACGTCTCGATGATCGACACACAGGTGGGCAAGCTGATCGAAGCCCTCGACGCAAGAGGCGTGCTCGAAGACACGATCATCATCTTCACGTCGGATCACGGCGACTGCCTCAACGACCATGGCCACAGTCAGAAATGGACGATGTACGAGCCGAGCGTCCGCGTGCCGGCGATCGTCTGGTCGCCAGGTCGCGTGCCGGCGGGCAAGACCGTCGACGATCTCGTCTCCCATTTCGATTTCGGCCCGACGATCCTGGAGCTGGCAGGGCTAACGGCGCCGAAATGGATGGAAGCGCGCTCGCTGATGGACTACCTCTCGGACGTCCCCGTGGAGCCACGCGAATTCGTCTTCTCGGAACATGCCGGCGACCGCATTCTCAGCGGCACCGAATTCATGACGATGATCCGCGACGAGCGCTGGAAGCTCGTGCATTTCGTCGAGAACGACGAAGGCCAGCTGTTCGACCTCCATGCCGACCCGAAGGAAATCCACGACCTCTGGGACAGCCCCGAGCATGCGGAAACCAAGCGCCGGCTCATCACCGAAATCCTCAAATGGCGTATTCGCAGCGATCTGAAGACGCAGGGCTGGACGGAGGCCGTGGCCAACAATCCGACAGGTGGCACGAAGCGCAAGAGGAGCGGCAGCGATGGCTGACGCCTATACGCGATATGCCAGCCTCGAGCGCAAGATCGTTTTGATCACCGGCGGCGCCAGCGGCATTGGCGAGGCCCTGGTGCAGGCCTTTGCGGCGCAGGGGTCGGCCGTCCATTTCCTCGATATCGACGAGGTGGCAGGCAAAGCGGTCGCCGCCCTCACCGGTGCCCGCTACCATCGATGCGATCTTCTCGATATCGACGCTCTGCGCAGCGTCGTCCACTCGATCGCCGAGGTCGATGGCATCGACGTGCTCGTCAACAATGCCGGCAACGACGATCGCCATGAGATGGAAAACGTCGAACCCGCCTACTGGCGAAACAGGCTCGCCCTGAACCTCGACCATCAATTCTTCGCAACGCAGGCGGCAGCCGTATCGATGAAAGCGCGGGGACGCGGATCCGTCATCCTGACCAGCTCCACGTCCTTCATGAAGGGTCGGCCGGGCATGGTGGCCTATACGACATCCAAGGCCGCCATTGTCGGCCTCAACAAGACACTCGCCCGCGAACTGGGCCCGTCAGGCATTCGTGTCAATTGCATCGTCCCCGGCGCGATCTCCACCCCGCGCCAGGACGCGCTCTGGATAACTCCGGAAGCCCGGTCTGACATACTCGACATGCAGGCGATCAAGGTCACGCTCCGGGCACGCGATGTGGCCGCGATGGCGCTCTTTCTGAGTTCCGACGATGCCAGAGGCTGCACCGGCGCCCAATACCTCGTGGACGCCGGCATCACCTGATGCTTTTTGAGAGCGGTCAACAAGTGCAAGACACTCCTCCGGACGGGTTGAGTGGTGGAGCAGACCAGTCTTCCGACGTGCCGTCTTAACGTCGCACCAGATGCACTTTACTCCGCATGAGCCGAGGCATCATGCGGAGTTGCTGGGGGCATGGCGTCAAGCGGCAACCCCTTCGCTGCGTGGGTCAGAAGTCTTCCCAGCTTGCCACCGCCGGTGCGGCACTCGCGTTGCCGAAGGCTCCCGCTATTCTGGTGCGCAGGCCTCGCGCTGGCGATGCGGCCGCGGCGTGCCGCTCGTTTGCGACGGTCGGCCGGATTTTGCTGCGGTTTTCGCCGACGTTGAACTGTCCGAGAAGCGCGGTCAGGGATGACACTTCCTTGGCCAGGCTGTGGCTGGCGGCAGTCGATTCCTCCACCATGGCCGCGTTTTGCTGCGTTCCCTGGTCGATTGTGTTGACTGCGGTATTGATCTCGTGAAGGCCCGTCGACTGTTCGCGCGCCGCCTCGACGATCGCCCGGACATTGCTATCGATTTCCTCGACATCGCCGACGATCTGGGACAGCGATTCCCCGGTGCGGGCCACGAGGTCGACGCCGTTGCGAACCTGATTGCTGGAGGTGGAGATGAGGGCCTTGATCTCCTTGGCCGCCTTGGCCGAACGCTGCGCCAGTTCACGCACTTCCTGCGCCACGACAGCGAAGCCCTTGCCGGCTTCCCCGGCGCGGGCTGCCTCCACGCCGGCATTCAGCGCGAGCAGGTTCGTCTGGAAAGCAATCTCGTCGATCACGCCGATGATATTGCTGATCTCGTTCGAGGATTTCTCGATGCCTTGCATGGCGGCAACCGCTTCGCGCATCACCTCGCCGGATTTTTCAGCGCCGACGCGAGCCCGCGTCACCAGCTGGCCCGCAGTCTCCGCGCGCCGTGTCGAATCCTTGACTGTCGTGGTGATCTGCTCGAGGGCAGCGGCTGTCTCCTCCACCGATGCTGCCTGCTGCTCCGTACGCTTCGCCAGATCGTCGGCAGAGGAGCGGATTTCGTTGGCGCCGCCACTGATCGCCTCGGCATTCTGGCCGACGGCCCGCAATGCTTCGTGCAGCTTGGCTATCGAGCTGTTGAAGTCGTTGCGCAGCCCATCCAGGTGGCTGACGAAAGGCGTCTCGATTCTGTAGGTCACGTTGCCGTCCGAGAGCTGTGCAAGGCCTTGGGCGAGGCCATCGACGGCCAGTTGGGTGTCGGCGGCTTCCTTGGCCTTCTGTGCTTCGCGGTCCATCCGCTCTCGATCGGACAGGCTGCGATTGGCATCCGCCTCCCGTTCGAGACGTACGCGTTCGATCGCATTTGCGCGGAAGATAGCGACGGCAGACGCCATCTGACCCAGCTCGTCGCGCCGGTCGAGACCGACGATCGGTGCCTCGGTTTCTCCGCCCGCCAACGATCCCATGCGATCCTGAAGAAGCCTGATCGGCGTTGTGATGCCCCGCGCCGACACGATGAGTGCGGTGACGATCGCGGTGCAGAAAACCAGTCCGACGACCAGCAGGGTATAAAAGATGGTGTTGTCGGTTGTCTCGGTCAGGGCTGCGCTCGTATCGGCGATATCCTTGAGCGAAGCGGTGTTCATTTGGCGAATACTTGAGATCGTATCCGAGATGATCGGATCGGCCGTCTTCAATCGATCCAACGCCGTTTGGTCCTGATCGACCTTTCCGGCTTTGATCGCTTCGTCGACCACGGCGACCGCAGCCTTTGCCTTGTCAAAAATGCCGTCGATTGCGGCGGCATTCGCAGGGAGAAGCTTTTTTGCGCCCTCGAAGAAGCCGGTCATGTCCTTCTTGTTTTGCTCGTAGGCGGCGACGAAGGTCGCCATCTTTGGATCCTGGGAAGAGTAGCTCAGGACCTGGTAACCGTTGTAGGAAAGCGAGGCGAGACGCTGGCTGGCGCGCACCATCTGGATCGTCGCTGTCGCATTCTTGTCGAGCAGCTCGCTGAACTCATTGTCGCCCGTCTTGTAGTTGTTGGACATCATCGCGATGCCAGCGATGCCGATGGCGCAGATCGGCACGATCAGCGACAGGATCTTGGTACGTATCTTTGCGTTTTTTAAAAATGACATATCAATCTCATCATGGATGAGATCAAGCAATCGAGTTCGCTGCGCTAGCATACGAATGCTCGCAGTGAGGCGGTTGCTGACCAGGGTTAACGATGTGGCAAGCAGAGCCTCATGCTCCAATGTAAAAATGCTTAATGTTCAAATGATAATAAAATATAAAGCTGGATAATACATAAGAAGTTATGTATATTATTCATATAACAAATTATACATTACTTACATGCATTAATGGGATCTCATTGCTGAGTGGGTTTCGTAACTGCGCGACGCTTGCGTGCCTGTCATGGACACGGAGTGCGATCCGTGTTGCTGCACCCTTGCGGTGGCTGTCGTGCAGTGAAGTGGAGCGGGTAGCCGGGCAACGGATCGCAAGCAGGCGTTTGGCCGCTCGATCCAGTCTGCAGCGCTCCCCCCGAGCGGGGTCAGCGGCTCGTTGCTCGCGGGCGTGCCATGACGGCGCGGATGGCGATCAGTGCGACGCAGGCGACGGACACCAGGAATATGGCGCCGGACATGGCGTAGATGACCGGAGATGCGCCTGAATTCATCTTGCCGAAAAGCACCACCGGAAGCGTATTCTGGCGGCCGGCCAGGTAGAAGGCACGGGTGAATTCGTTGAGCGACAGCAGAAACGAAAAGATGAAGGCGCTGATCAACCCGGGACGGATGAGCGGCAGGGTGATATCCACAAACTGACGCCAGCGTGTCGCGCCAAGGTCCGCTGCCGCGACGAGATAGGATCGACGCACGGCGGCAAAGCTCGTCAGAATGACGATGAAGGCAAACGGCATCGCCCAGAGCAGATGGCCGCCGATGACCGTGAGGCTCGATGCCTTGATGCCGGTGCGTGTAAAGACCGCCGAAAGCGCCAGGCCCTGAATGACGCCAGGCACGAACATCGGCAGGATGACCGTCAGGAACCATGCCGTTCTCTGGGACCGAAGCTCGAAATAGGCGAGCGCCGCCAGAAGCGACATCGCCGTCGCGAGACAGGCCGTGACGGTTGCGATGATCAGCGACTGCTGCAGCGCCGTCATCAAGGCCGTCTCCTTCGGCAGAGCCATGTACCACTGCAGGCTGATATCGGACAGGCTCGGCAGGCCCGGCTGGAGTGCCGGATTGAAGGACGCGGCGAGGAGATAGAGCGGCGGTGCGTATATCACCACCAGCCCGGCAATCGTGATGGTCCAGAGCAGGATGCGGTTGGAAGGTCCCTCGCGGATCATCATGGCGTCGTGTCCTCGAACAGCGCGGCGAGCCCGAAGAGCCTGTTGCCGATCAGCACCAGGCCGAAGATGACGACCAGGACGACGGCCGAGATGGCGAAGGCGAGCGGATAGTTGGCGACCCGCATGACGTCGTTGATCATCACCGAGACGATCGAAGCACCGGCGCCGCCCAGCATCTGGACCTCGGTCGACGACCCCACGACCATCACGAAGACAAACAGAAAGCCGGCGAAAATTCCCGACAGCGTCAAAGGGATCAGGATGGTCGTCAGGCTCTTCCAGAAGCCGGCGCCCAGATCCTGGGCAGCGGCCAGAAATGTCGGATCGACGCGGCGCATCGACAGCAGCAACGGAAAGGTGGCAAAGGGCAAGTAGGACGCGACGAGCCCGATTACGACGGCGAAATTGCTGAACAGCAGCCAGTCGATGGGGGCCTGTGTGATGTCGTAGTGCTCGAGCAGGCTGTTGATGACGCCGGTGCGTCCGAGGACCAGGCGCCACGAGAACGAGCGGATCAGATAGGATGTGAAGAACGGAATGGTGATCAGCGCCAGCAGCAGAATGCTCAATCGCCGTCCGGCGAGGAAATGGATCGCATAGGCGGTGGGATAGGCGATCAGGAGACACAGCACGGCGGTCGCGGCCGCCTTCCCCAGCGTCGAGACGATCACTGTCCAGCGGCCGGCCTCCAGGATGCCCGCATAGCCGGCAAGGCTCAGATCGGGCTGGATCCAGTAGGTCTGCGGATCCCAGCTCCAGAAACTCCAGACGACGACGAGCGCGAGCGGCGCCAGCCCAAGCGTCAGGATCGCCAGCAGGGGCGGCGTCATCAGCAGGGAGGATAGGGGCAGGCGGCGGACGTGCATCGGCATCTCCAGTGGGGGTCGGCAGCGGCGGGGTTGCCGCCGCTGCCCTTTGCTCTCATCAGGCGTTGCGCAGCTTCTGCCACCACTCTTCGTACAATTGGAAATTGTCCGGCCGGGCATTCTGCCAGAAGATCTTGCCGCCGAACTTCGCCTTGACGTGTTCGGAAAGCTTTGCGACCTCGTCGGGCTTGTACTCGTCCGGATGCGCCTTGGCATAGGCAAGATTGTTGTCGGTCGGCACCAGGTAGCCGCGCGCCTTGCCGAGCTCGCAGCCGTAAAATCCGCCGAGCAGGCCATTGACGAAGGCATGCGCCGCATCCCCGACGCCGCGATCGGCGGCACCCTTCAGAAGGACGGTGTTGTTGCCCCAGCCTTCGTAGCCTTCGACGGGCGCTGCGTATTCGACCTGAAGGCCTCGCTTGCGGCCTTCGTAGACGATCGGCTCCCATCCGGTCATCGCGTCGACTTCCTGGTCGGCAACGAGCTGGACGCCCTGCTCCCAGCCATTCCAGAACGTCCGGAACTGGCCGTCGGTCTTGTGCTTGATCAGGAACTCCATCACCATCCCGAGTTCGGACTCGGTGAGATTGCCGGGGTCCTTGATCGGCTTGTTCTCGCTCTCCTTCAGATACATGGCGGTGAAGATCGCGCTGTTGATCCAGGCGTCCTCCATCGCGACGCGACCCTTCAGCTTCGGATCGAAGATTGCGCCATAGCTGTCGATCTTGCCGAGCTTGTCGGGCCGGTAGATGATCGAGTCCGCGTTGACCACCGTCGGGATGCCGTATTGCTTGCCGTCATGCTTGAGATACGGAATGTCCTTGGCCCATTGCCAGAGGCTGTCGTAGTTCGGGATCTTTGACAGATCCCAGGGGATGATGACGCCCTGGCGCGCAAGTTCCTTTTCGGCGCCGCCCTGAAAGCCACCGATATCGAAGAGATCGTTGGCATTGCCCGCCGCCAGACGCGCGATCACCGGACCGAGGTCGTTGCCATCGTCGGTAAACTCGGGCGTGACGCCGCTCTGCTTGGCGAATTCCTGCCATTTGTCGCCGATATCGAGCGTGGCCGTTGCCCAGAAGGCCACCGTGCCCGCCTGCTGTGCGGCCAGCTGCGAGGCAAAGCCTAAGCCGCCTGCGGAGAGCGCTACGCCGCCTGCCCCCATCAGCTTGAGAAAATCGCGCCGCTGCACATTGCTGTGCCGGGTCGATGAAAGCGGTCTATCATGCGTCGTCATTGTCATTCCCCTTTTTGTTGATGGCATGCAGTCCTTATTCCGCCAACGGAACCCTCATTCCGCCGACGGCAGTCTTTCACCTTGGAATCAGCACAGCCGCATCTGGCTTTACGCCGACCCAAACCTCCTGCCCGATGGTCAACGCGCCGCTGTCTGTGTCGGCATCGATCGCGATCATCAGTGTCTGCCCGTCGGAAAAGCTGAGTTTAAGGTCGCGGTGCAGTCCGCGGAAGGTCATTCCGGCCACGGTCAACCGCAGCACCGGCCCGGCATCCGCCGGTGCCAGAAACAGCCGGTCCGGCCGAATGGCGACGACGCTCGCATGGGGGTCCAAAGGCCCGGCTATGCGCACGGGAAGCGTCTGTCCCGCCACCGTCGCCTCCGCCCGGTTGGCGACAACGGCGACCGATTGGGGGTTCAACACCGTATCGATGCCGACGAAGCGCGCGACGAACGCATTCGCCGGCGTTTCGAAAAACGCTTTCGGCACGTCCACCTGCTCGATGCATCCCTGATGCATGACCGCCATGCGATCGGAAAGGCTCAACGCTTCGTCCTGATTGTGGGTGACGAGAATGAACGTCGCGCCGGTGCGCTTGTGGAGCCGGCCGAATTCGTCGCGCATCTGCTGGCGCAATCGCTCGTCGAGCCCGGTCAAGGGTTCGTCGAGCAGCAGGATGCCGGGTTCCATCACCAACGCGCGGGCAAGCGCCACCCGTTGCCGTTGGCCGCCGGAGAGAAGATTGACATCGCGAGGGCCGAAGCCGGACAGTTCGACGAGATCGAGAGCGTCATCGATCCTTGTCTGGAGCGGTGCGCCGGACAGGCCCTTCAGGCGCAACCCGTAGCCGACATTTTGCGCGACGCTCATATGCGGAAAAAGAGCGAGGTTCTGGAAGACGGTATTGACCGGCCGGCGGTTTGCCGGAATGTCGCTGACATCCTTTCCGTCAAAGGCGATGCGGCCCGAGGTCTGGCGGTCGAAGCCGCCGATGAGCTTCAGGAGCGAGCTCTTCCCGCATCCGGACGATCCGAGCAGGGTAAAGAATTCGCCTGCCTTGATGTCGAGCGTCACGTCATCGAGCGCCTTGACGGGCCCATATTCCCGGCTGACTTGATCGATCTGGATCGATATCGCCATACTACTCTGCCCTGATGCCGGTTTCGCGGATGATCAGGATACCCGTATCCGTCACATCAATCACTTGATTTTCCTGAACCAGCGTCGTTGCCGTCGCTTCTTCGACAATAACCGGGCCTTCGATCGATTGACCGGGCGCGAGACGGTCGCGCGCGTAGACCGGGCATGGCACCCAGCCCCGTGCGCCGCCGAAGTAGACGTCTCGATGTCCGGTCGGCTCAGGGCCCCACGCCGCCGGCTTCAGCTTCGGCAAGGCGATGACCGTGCCGTTGAGGACTGCCTCGAGATGCAAGGTCGTGATCTCGATTGTGGCCTGCGCGAGCCGGAAGGAATAGGCCCGCTCATGGGCCGCATGGAACCGTTCGGCAAAGGCTGCGACATCGTCATCCTGCAGAAAATGCGTGAAGACGCCATGCTCCTGCCCGCGATATCTGGCTTCAACCTGATAGGTAAACCGGATGTCGGCGTCCTGGCCCTTGGCGAAATAGGCGACGGCCTCGCTCTCCAGGGTCGCAAATCGTGGTGCGAGGTCTGAGAGTGCGGTTGCCGACAGCTGCGCGAACCAGGTGGCGCGGAAATCCGCGCGCGGTTCTGCCGCCAGCATGCCCCATGCGGAAAAGATCCCCGGATGCGGCGGAATGACTGTCGCCTTGACGTTGAGATCGCGGCCGAGACGGGTGGCAAGGGCAGGACCGGCGCCGCCGCTGACGACGAAGACGGCGTCGCGTGGATCATGGCCGCGCTGGACTGTCACCAGCTTCAGCGCATTGATCATGCTGGCGTGCGCGATATCGATGATCGCCAGCGCCGCGTCCTCGATGCTCAGCCCGAGGGGCTGCGCGACGGTCGCGATTGCTTCCCTGGCCTTCTGCGTGTCCAGGTGCATGCTGCCGCCGGCAAAGGTCGTGGGATCGAAGATGCCGACAGTCAGGATCGCATCGGACAGCGTCGGGTTCGTGCCGCCACGGCCATAGCATGCCGGACCTGGCGTCGAGCCTGCACTCTGCGGCCCCACGGTCAGGGCGCCACGGTCGTCGATGCGCGCGATCGAGCCGCCGCCGGAGCCGATTTCGACGATATCGACGACCGGGACCTGGATCGCATGGCCGGGGGCGATGCGAGTGTGTTCCAGCTTGTATTCTACGTTCAGCGTCGGACGGCCGCTGTGAATGAGCGAGCACTTCGCGGTCGTCCCCCCGACGTCCAGCGACAGCACCTCGCTTTCGCCGATGGCAACACCGATGCGGGCAGCACCGGCAACGCCGCCGGCCGGCCCCGATTCCACCAGCGTCAGGGGGCTGTTGACCGCCTGGTCGAAGGTCGAGATGCCGCCATTCGACTGCATCGCATAATAGGGGCAGGTCAGATCGCGGCTCGCCAGCGACGATTCCAGATTCTCGAAATAGCGGCGGATGATCGGCTGCACATAGGCATTGAGGACGACGGTATTCGAGCGCTCATACTCCCGCCACTGCCGCGAGATCTCGTGACTTGCGCAGACCGTCGTAAACGGCAGCGCATCGGCAAGAATGCCGGCACAGAGAATCTCGTGCTCGGGGTTTGCATAGCTGTGGAGGAAGAGAATGGCGATGGCATCCACATCCTCGGCCAGGCATTGCGCGATGATCGGTCGCAGATCTTCGCATTCCAGCGGCACGATCACGTTTCCGGATGCATCGAGACGCTCGCGCACTTCGAAGCGCAGATGCCGGGGAACGAACGGCTCGGGGCTCTGGAACTGAAGATTGTAAAGATCCGGGCGGTTGCCCCGGCCGATCTCCAGAACGTCGCGAAAGCCGGCCGTGGTGACCAGCGCCGTGCGGACGCCCTTTCGTTCGGTGATCGCATTGATGACGGTGGTGCCGCCATGGGCGAAGAACGTCACGTCCCGCGTGCGCAATCCGTCTTTCGCCTCAGCCGCAGCGATCGCGTCGAGAACGCCGATCGACTGGTCGTCGACGGTCGTCAGGCTCTTCGCGGTAAACAACTGGCCACTGCGCTCGTCGTAGCCGACGAGATCCGTAAACGTGCCCCCTACATCTGTTGCAAGCCTGATCATGCTTCAATCCCTCGGCCATAGCCGTAACGCTCAAAGGCCTCGGCCTCGGTCAAAAGTCCGTTCTGCAGATCCTGTTCGACGAGGACCGGCTCGCGAAGGCTGGGGTCGCCCCAACCGCCGCCGCCGCCGGTCACAACGCGCAGGATATCGCCACTCTTCAGATCGATATGGGCGACCCGGCCATGGGACTGCGGCGCGCCCTGATCGACCGGGGCGATCTGCAGTACGTTCGCGGAGCCGCTGCCGCCGCCGTCCATGCCCCAGGGCAAGGTGCTTGTGCGTCCGAAGCTGCCATAGGCGGAGGCGCCCTCGCCCAGGATTTCGTATTCGCGCACGATGCCGTAGCCGCCGCGCCGGCGCCCTGCCCCGGTCCCGCCCTCGACGTTCAGGGCATAGCGTTTGATGCGCAGGGGGAATCGGGCCTCAATGAGCTCGACCGAGTAATTATAGGTATCGCCGTCGGTGAGCGCGATCACGGCGCTCGCGCCGTCGCGATGCTCGCTCGCGCCCCAGCCGCCATGATGCGGCTCGATATGGATGAACTGCTGGCCGCTGTTGTCCTGGCCTGAAATGTAGACGACGCAGAGACTGGAATAGGAGCCGGCTGAAAAGCGTGACGGCATCAGCGGTGCGAGCGCCTTCCAGACCAGCTCCGATGCATGTACCGATCCCTCGTAGTACCAGCCCGTCGGAGAAGGCTTTTCCGCCGTAAAGAGCGTACCGGACGGTGCCACCACGGTCAGGGGACGAAACCAGCCCTCGTTGGAGGGCTCCTGCGGCCCGACCATCGCCTTGACGATGGTCTTGACCGCAGACTGCAGGGCGCCACGGGCACAGTTTATCGGCCCGGCAACGGCCGGCGGGCATCCCGTGAAATCGGCGGTAATGCTGTCGCCCGCAATGGTGACGGCGACGTTGACGAAAATCGGCGCATGGCTGACGCCGTCGCCGTCGATGACATCGGTCGCCTCGTAGCGGCCGTCGGGAAGAAGGGAGATGGCGGCGCGGCTGCGCTTCTCACTGGCGTCGAGAAGATTGGCGAAGGCGACACGAACGGTCGCGATGCCGTATTTGGCCGACAGCTCCATCATCCGCCGGGCCGCAACACGCACCGTTGCCACCTGTGCGTTGAGATCGCCGAGCGCGATTTCGGGCAGTCGGACATTTTCGCTGATGATGTGCAGGATCTCGTCGGAAAAGACATCCGAGCGGACAACCTTGACCCCCGGCAGGCGCAGCCCCTCCTGGAAGACGGAGGTCGCGTTCGGCGCAAGGCTGCCCGGCACCGATCCGCCGACGTCGAGGTAATGGGCGACATTGATCGCATAGGCGACGATCTTGCCATCGGCAAACAGCGGCTTGACGATGGCAAAATCGCAGGCATGCGTGCCGCCGGCATAGGGATCGTTCGACAGCAGAATATCGCCGTCGGCAAGATTGCCGCCGAACTTGCCGATCAGCGCTTTCACCTGGACGCCAAAGGTCCCGGTAAAGAGGGTGATGCCGTTCATCTGGGCGACCAGCTCGCCCTCCTCAGTCAGAAGGCCGCAGGCGAAGTCCAGCACTTCATAGATCACCGGGCTCATGCTCGTGCGCGCCATGACGATCCCCATCTCGTCGACGGTCGCCATCAGCTTGCCTTCGATGATCTCTTGCGTAACGGGATCGACCGTCGAGTTCCCAGGGGTCATTTTTTCAACCTGATGCTGCAGATTGAGCGAAGACTAGGCGGCTTCTTGACCGGCAGGTAGCCTGCCATATGGGTGGGTCACCCTGTCAGGCGGCCCACCCATATGGGTGGGTTCAGCGCAGGGGGTATCGGTCGCGCGTGGCCATGACCGCAGCCGTGCGGGTCGTGACATTGAGCTTTGCGAAGATGTTGCGCAGGTGGAACTTGATCGTGTTGTCGCTGAGACTGAGCTTGCGGCCAATTTCCTTGTTGCTGAGGCCCGCACTGAGCAGTTGCATGACACTTCGCTCGCGCTCGGTCAGCCCATCCGGCTCTGCCGTCAGGGCGTCAGGCTGGCCACCATGTCGAACGCCGCATTCGGGGATGATCGTCGAGGCGATGGAGAGACGCTGCGACACCACGTCCGGCACCTCCATCGATACGGCTAGGGCACGCAGCGCTTCTGCGAAATCGGCACCCTCCACCTGCAGGACGGCGCGGTAGTCGCCGACGGGCAGCGACAGAAACAGGTCCGATAGTTTTCCGGCGGCCTCGCGCTGCCTGTCTTCGGCCAGCAGAAGCCGGATGTCGAGCAGGCCGAGTTCGATGCGCCGCGGGACGTGCGGCTTTTCCGATTGTTGGGTCATCAGCCGGTCGAAGCCTGATCGGGCTTTTTCGATCTCGCCCTGCGCCGCATCGATCCGCGCCCACAAAAGCGCCGGCACGGAGCCGCGCAGATGATAGGCCAACCTGTTGGCATTTTCGGACGCGGCACTGAGCCGCCCGAGACCACAGACTTCGGCATGGCGCACCGCCTCGTCCACGTCGCCGGCAGCGACCAGCAGCATCACCCGCTCGCCGTCGATCATACGCGTCAGTCGGTCGAAGCCACGACGGGCGGCGGCGGCGCGGGCGCTGTCCATGGCGGCGTGGGCGGCAATGATGTCGCCGTTCAGCCGGTGAACGCGCTGCTGCGCCATGAAGCCGGCGGCGAGCAGATCGAACCAGGTATCGTGACGCTCGAGATGCGGCAGGGCCCAGGAGAGCGACAGGGATGCGGCAGCCCGCTCGCCGCGCATGGAGTGGATTTCACTTTCCAGCACCTGCCCGACGGCGTCGAGATCGCTTCCCTTGCCGATATGCGTCTGCGCCTCGACGATGAGCTTGCGATAGGATTCGGCAGCGCCGGCGCTGTCGCCGCTGAAGAACGAGGCCTGGCCGATATGCGTATAAAGATGCATGGCCCCGAAATCGGCGCCGCCATCGCGGAAGGCGCGCATGGCCAGTTGCCCGTAATGGGCGGCGCGATCGAGCTCGGTCCTGATCAGGAAGTTGTAGGACAGCATATTCAACGCCAGAGCGCGAGGAATAAGCTCCATGTCGCTTTCCTGCGAAAGGTCGGCTTCCAGCGCCGACAGATCGCCGGCACTGGTCCAACGGTCCGTATAGAGCGAAAGCAGCGCCCGCACGACGCGCAAGTCGCGCGACAGGCCGCCGCCCGCTGCCGCCCTCTCTGCAAGCGCCAGATAGTGATTGGCCGTGTCCAGTTGGCCGGCCTTGGCGCTGATCACGGAAAGCCCGAGCGTCGTCAGCGGGAATTCGCTGAAATTGATATCGGCTGCCTTTTCGATCAGCGTCTGAAACAGAAGCGTGCCGCCGCGTGTCGTTGCATAGACCCGCCGCCATCCGCCGGCCGCCTCGACGATCTCGGCCGCCAGGGCCGTATCGCCCGCCAACAGCGCATGCCGTACCGCCGCGTCGTAGTCGCCGCGCGCCTGGAACCAGCGTGCGGCCTTGCCGAGCACCTGACCGGCATCGATGCCGATCCGCTCGGCCTCTTCTTTCAGGAAGCTGTTGAACACCGGATGATACCGTATCCACATGCCCTGGCCATCGAGAACGGCGATGGGCAGCGCATGGGCGCCGAGCCGGTTGAAAAGTGCTACTGCATCCGGCACCGCGCAAACGGCGGCGACGAGCGTACGGCCGATGGCCGGAAGCGGTGCCGTTTCGGCGAGAAATCGCTGGATGTCCGCCGGCAGGCTGGAAAATACCTGTTCCGAGAGGTAGCGGCCCATTTCGGCATTGCTGCCATCGAAGGAATCGAGAATGGCGCTGCTGTCGGCACTGTCGTCGACCAGCACCCGCACCATCTGCAACGCCACCGCCCAGCCCTCGGTCCGCTTGTTCAATTCGCCGATCTGTTCTGGCGTCAGCGATGCCGAACGGTCGGCAAAGAACTCCTGCGCCTCGAGATCGGAAAAGGTGAGATCGCCGACGCCGACCTGCCTGAGTTCGCCGTTGAGACGTAGCGCGGAGATCGGAAACCTCGGCGCGCTGCGGGAAATAAGGACGAAACTGACATGGCCGAGATCGGCTGCGGCCAGTAGTCTTGCCAGCAGGGATTCCGTCGCGTCGGTCTGGGCGAAATGATAGTCGTCGAAGAAAAGGGTGACCGGCGTCTCGATCTGCCGTAACCGTGTGATGAGGACCGACAGTACCGTCTGCACGGGCATGCTGCTCGCATCGAGCCCGTGTCCTTCGTCCGGCAAAAAGGGCGCTAGCGCGTCCAGAAACGCCAGGAGAAAGTGCCCCTCGTCGGCATCGTCCGCCTCGAGCGGTAGCCAGACGGGCCTGCCCCCTTGGCTTTCCAGGAGTTCGTACCATTGCGCCGCGAACGATGTCTTTCCATAGCCCGCAGGCGCCACGATTGTCGTCAGTCGCCGCGAGCCCGAACGTTGTATCTGCAGGAGCAAGCCCTGCCGCCTGATTTGCTGAGGACCGCTTGCCGGCGGCTGAAATCGGGTCTGGTTGTTCATCATATCCCATGATTGCTGAAGCGGCGGTCGGTTTACAAACCGAAGAGATCTACCGGGGCGCCGTATAGGCTTTGAAGTCAATACGTTGACGGTCGTCGTGGTAAGTATTCAACTCCCGTTTAGGTCGCGCTGACCAGTATAGCGGGTAACCCTATATTTTTTGCAAAGAGATATGGCCGTGATACGGCGGCGGAGCAGACGGATGTGATGGTTGGCGCATGGTTGCTCGACTGTGTCGGCGAGACCTGAAAGATCGCACGAGGTGCCCTTGGGGCTTGCCCTTGCCGAAGGGATCACCCTCAAAGGGCAGGAAAGCTTGCCTTCGCGGCTCTGTCAGAAGGCGGGCCTCATCAACGTCGTCCATGCGGTCGACGGAGCGCGCAATTTTAATGGCGAAGCCTTGACGGATGCCGAAATGGGCGCAGCCGCCGATGCGGTCTGACGCACCATGGGCGTGGTGCAGCGCCGTGCAACCCGGCGTACGGCGCGCGCCTCCGATAGGAGCGATGGCTGAAGGGTAGCCCTGGTTTGCAGCCTTCCGCCCGCCGGGCGGCTACCGGAACAGGGAAACGAGACCGTCCACGAGCGTCGATCCACAGAATGGAGCGAACAGTGACAGCACGAGGTTGAAGGCGATGACGATCAGCAGGATACGTTCCTGCTTCGGGGTGAGCTGCTTGTACTTCCGTTCCGGCTGGGGTTCTCGTCTTGGCTGATAGGCATTGAGGTCGCGAAACATCGGTTCATCCTTTTGATCCGGGCAGAATGAAGATAGGGCGAAGGGAATGATGTCCAGGCACTGTCGTAAATCTACGCCATCTGTCATGGGTTGCAAGGGCCGCCGCTGCCGCGCTGGGGCAAGGTGTGTAGGGGGAGCGGGCTCGTTCGGCATCCACGAAAGCCGGCGGGCGACATTGGTTCAGGAAACTCCATGCGGGGTGCGATGCGTGTGATTTTTGCGGGCCCGACGGTCCATGGCGCAGATCTGCGACCGGATGGGGACTACGTGCTGCTGCCGCCTGCCGGACAAGGCGATATCTACCGCCAGGTTGAAGCCGGCGCCACCGCCATCGGCCTCATCGACGGCGTCTACGAGACGGCTCCGGCGGTGTGGCACAAGGAGATCCTCTACGGCCTCAGCAGTGGCGTGCATCTGTTCGGTGCGGCTAGCATGGGGGCGCTGAGGGCGGCCGAGTGTGACGCGTTCGGCATGGTCGGCATCGGCGAGATCTACGAGGGATACGCCAGCGGCAGGCTGGAGGACGATTCCGACGTGGCCCAATCCCATGCGCCGGCCGAACTCGACTTTCTCCCCCTCAGCGAGCCGCTCGTCAACGTCAGGGCGACGCTGGCGCGGTGCCGGCAGCTGCGGCTCCTTAGCGATCGGGAGCTGGAATGCCTGCAACGATCGGCAGAGGCCACATTCTTCAAGGAGCGGACGTATCGTCAGCTGGTCCGGTCTGCCATTCCTGATGCCGGGCGCGCGTCGACGGTCTTGGCCGATCTACGCGCCAACGCCGTCAATCTCAAACTCCGAGATGCTGAGCGCCTGATCGCGGCCGTCGTCGCGACGCCGGATCGACGGTTCGTTCCGCAGTTCGACTGGAGTTTCCACGCCACCGGTTTCTGGTCCTCGCTGTTTCCGACCGAGAACGCCAGAGAAACCCGCTCCGTCGATCCGTCATCTGGCCTCGCCGATCTTCCGTCGCAGAGCGGAGATCCGGCTGCTACCTCCCCCGGCGGGATCCGCGAGGCGGAGTGACCGGGGGAAAATCGCTGGCAAGGGCCGGACGTCAACCCGCCGCCGCACCCCCGATGACGAAGGCGCGCCAGCCGCCGAGGGCGGAGATATCCTGTGCTCCTTCGAGCCCCACCGGCTCGGCCAGAAAACCCTTCGCCTGGTTGCCGTCGCTCAACATGATCGTCCCGATGCCGAGCGGTGGAGGAATCGCGGCAACGAACTTTCCGAAGGCTGCGGCAGTCAGACGCCATACCTCGACCTCGATCCTGGTGCCGGTGTTTTCGGCGCAGCGGATGAGGCCGGGCTTGGCGGGCGTCTGGTCGGCAAGGCTGTAAAGCCGATAGTCGGCGGCGGTGGTCGTCGCGCGGACAAAGCGGGCGTCGAGGTCGCGGAGCTGGATGTTGAGCGGCATGCCGGACAGATGGGCGCCGACGACGACCAGGTCGATCTCGCCGGGTTCGTCTGCCCGGGGAGGATCGACACGGGCCGGCTGCTTCCAGCCTGTCGCGCCGAGGGTCGCCGCGCTTTTTTCGTGGACGATTGCCGCCAGCGCTGCGGTCAGGCCGTCCTTGCCCGCCGGTGCCAGCAGCGTGATGCTCGCCGGCAGGCCGTCGCTGCGGAGGCCGGACGGCACCGCGATGCCGCACATGTCGAGGAGGTTGACGAAATTGGTGTAGGTCCCGAGCCGGCTGTTTTCGCGGATGGGCTCGGCATCGAGTTCGGCGCGGGTATAGTGGCGCGGTGCGGTCGGAACGCAGAAGAGATCGACCGACGCGATCAACGGCGCGACTGATTTTTTCAGCGCTTGCAGGGCATAGAGGCCGTTGAAGGCATCAGCTGCCGAGAGCGATTTCGCGCCGCCGTAGATCTTCGCCGTGACCGGGTGGAAGCTGTCAGTCCGACTATCGAAGAAGTCCTTCACCGCCGCGTAGCGCTCGGCGACCCATGCGCCCTCATAGAGCAGATCCGCCGTCTTGTAGAAGTCAGCGAAAGGCACCTGCACAAGTCGATGGCCGAGCCCTTCGAGCATCGAGAGGGCATCCTCATAGGCAGCCTCCATCGCCGCGTCCCCGAAAAAGCGCCGGTCTGCGGGCGAAAGGATGCCGATGGTAAGCACGGGCGGCAGCGGACCGTAGCCGGTCGCATGCACCGCCTTCGAATAGAGGTCGGCTGCGTCGTATGCGGCAGCCACGGAAAATACTTTCCAGGCATCGTCCGTCGTCAAGGCGAAGATAGAGACGCAGTCCAAAGTGCGGCAGGCTGGAATGACGCCCGTGGTCGAGAGCGCGCCGACGCTGGGTTTCAGGCCGACGATGTTGTTGAGGGCGGCAGGAATGCGACCGGAGCCGGCGGTGTCGGTGCCGAGCGCAAAACTGACGATGCCATGGGACGTCGCCACCGCCGAACCGGAGCTCGATCCGCCCGGCACGAGCGTCGGGTCGATGGCATTGCGTGGCACCGGAAACGGTGTCCGCACGCCGACGAGGCCGGTGGCGAACTGGTCGAGGTTGGTCTTGCCGATCACCAGCGCGCCGGCCTCTTTCAGCAGGCGAACGACGGTCGCGTCAACCGCTGGGTGGTAGGCGTAATCCGGGCAGGCTGCGGTGGTCGGCATGCCCGCGACATCGATGTTGTCCTTGACGGCGAAAGGAATACCCCAGAGCGGCAGTGCCACCGGATCGAAAGTGCCGAGGCCTGCAGCCTGCGCCAGCAGCGCCTCGCGGTCTGCAAGATGCAGGAATATGCCGGGGTCGTCGACATCGGCGATGCGGGCGAAAACCGTGTCGATCATCTCGGCTGCGGTCCATCCTCCGGCATAGGCCCGGTGCAGCGATGCGACGTCGAATGCTTGTCCTTCAGTCATTTCCACTCTCTTCCAAAATCAATACCGGCCGGTCCCACTGGATGAGAACGACACAACCTGTTTCCGTCCAGACGGAGTGTTCGGACCCGATCCTGTTGATCACCACACTGCCCGGACCATAGTCTCCGGCCTCGTCGGACTGGACGCCGTCGAGCACCAGGATGGTTTCCAGCCCCCTATGCCGATGGCGCGGCACCGAGGCGTTTGCCTCGTATTTCAGCAGTGCCACACCCGGCTGGTCGTCCTCGAATTCGTGGATCCAGTGGATCGTCACGCCGGGCCTGAAAGGGCCGAATTCGAGATGTTTCCAGCCGCCGGATGTCAGGCTTTCGCGTGTCGTCTCAGGCATCGGCCAGTCCCTCCAGAATGTCGTCGAGATGGGCGGTCCAGCCGACGATCGCGCCTTGCGCCCGGATCATCGCGATGGCCGCAAGTTTGAATTCCTCGAAATAGCTCTCGGTCGCCTCCTCGCAGAGCAAGCATTCGTAGCCGCGATCGTTGGCCTCGCGCATCGTCGTCTGCACGCAGACCTCCGTCGTCACGCCGGCAAACACCAGTTGCTCGATGCCCCTGCTCTTCAGGATCTCTCCGAGAGGGGTGGCGTAGAAGGCACCCTTGCCGGGCTTCTCGATCACCACCTCGCCATCGATAGGCGCCACGGCATCGAGAATGGCGGTCCCCGCCTCCCCCGCGATCAGCACCCTTCCCATAGGGCCGACGTCGCCGATCCGAAGGTTCGGATTGCCACGGTTGCGTTTGGCCGGCGGCAGGTCGGACAGATCCGCCTTGTGGCATTCCATCGTGTGGATGACCGGCAATCTCGCCGCCCGGAAACCTTCGATCAGCCTTGCGACATCGGGGATGATTTTGGTGATGCGGCTGACATCGTTGCCGAGGCTTTCGCCGAAGCCGCCGGGTTCCGCAAAATCGCGCTGCATGTCGATGACGATAAGCGCGATCCGGTCGCGATTCAGGGGGAATGCAAAGGGCTGGGCTTTTATCTCCTGCATCAGTGATGCCCCGCCATATGTGCGCCGATGACGCCGACATCCGCGTCGCGGATCGGCGTCTCGTAGACCAGCCTTCCCTCGGACATCACCATGATGCGGTCGGACATTTCCAAGAGCTCGTCGAGATCTTCGGACAGGAGGAGGACGGCGGTGCCGGCGTTGCGTGCTTTCATGATGCGCCCCCGGATTTCGGCAACAGCGGAGAAGTCGAGCCCGAAACAGGGGTTGGAGACGATCAGCAGGTCGACCTCGCCCGTCAGCTCACGGGCCAGCACGGCGCGCTGGACATTGCCGCCGGAAAGCGAGGCGATCGGCGAGGAGGCTGATGCCGTTTTTACCTTGAAATCGGCGATCAGGGACGCGGCGCGCTGGCGCATCGCTGACTTGTCGAGCCAGGATGCTTCGCGGCCGGTCTTCGGTTTGACGTCGAAGGTGCGGAAGGCAAGGTTTTCCGCCACGGTCATCCGGGGTGCGCAGGCGTTGGTTAGCGGTTCCTCGGGAATGAAGCGGACATTGTTGGCCCGCGTTTCCTGGCGCGTGGCAGCGTAGGGCTTGCCCTTGACGCTGATCGTACCGGCCTCCAGCGGCCGTTGTCCCGCCAGCATTTCGGCCAGCTCCTTCTGGCCGTTTCCGGAAATGCCGGCAATGCCGACGATCTCTCCGGCGCGCACATTCAGACTTTCGATGTCGATGTTCTTCAGGCCGGAGCGATCTTTTGCCCGGATGCCGCTGACAGTAAGAACCGATGGGGCTGCATCGGCGACCGGAAGGCGCGAATCCAGTTCGGCAAGCTTGACGTCGCCGATCATCATCGCGGCCATGTCCTTTGTGGTGAGGTCGCTGACCTTGCCGCCGCCCGCCATCTTGCCGCGCCGGAGCACGGTGACGGCATCGGCAAACTTGGTCACTTCATGGAATTTGTGGCTGATCATCAGCACGGTCAATTCGCCGCGCTCGGTCATGCCGCGCACCAGGCCGAGCATTTCGTCGGCCTCGGCCGGCGTCAGGACTGATGTGGGTTCATCGAGCACCAGGAAAGAGCGGCCGAGATAGAGCTGCTTGACGATCTCGAGCTTCTGCTTCTCGCCGGCGGCGAGTTCCTGCACCGGCCGGTCAAGGGGAATCCTGAACGGCATCGTGTCCATGAATTGGGCCAGGTCGCGGTTCTCCTTGGCCCAGTTGATCACGGACGGCACCTGCGTCCGGCTGATGACAAGGTTTTCCGCGCCCGTCAGCGAGGGGACCAGCGTGAAATGCTGGTAGACCATGCCGAGGCCGTAATTTGCCGCATCCTTCGGCGAACCGATGGCGACCTCCCTCCCCCCGACGGACAGCGAGCCCGATGTCTGGTGGTAGAAGCCCATGATGCATTTCACCAGCGTCGACTTGCCGGCGCCGTTCTCGCCGAGCAGCGCGTGAAACGAACCGGCTGGCACGTCGATGGAGACGTGATCGAGGGCCGTGAAGCTGCCGAAGCGCATGGTCATCTCGAAGGTCTGGATGCCGACGGCCTTGCCCCGGACGGGAAGCGGCGTGTCGCGGATCTGGATCATGTCAGTCCTGCCTTTCTACGATGATGGCAACGGGTCCGCCGCCGGGCGGGCCCTGGTGTTCGGCGCCGCCGGAGACGTAGAGATCGGTCATGTCGAACAGGCCCGCGAGAACGCCGCCGACAAAGGCGCGCGCATGGCGGGTGGCGGAGATGTCGCTGTCGTCGAGCATCGTGTGCCGGCGTCCGCGCACGGTACCGGAAGGGTCGGCCTCGGCCTTGGCGAGCACCGCCACAAGGTTGGCGTCGCTGGGCAGCCGCTCCCGTGCGGCTTTTACGGGGGCCAAGTCGATGGCATCGCCCATGACGGCGTGGTCGATGGCGAGCGGGCCGGACCAGCGGGGGCTCATGCCGAGCACCACGATTTCGTGGTCCTCGAGCTCGACGCCGGCGGATGTGGAGGCGCGGCCCGAGAAGAGGTTTAGCCGGCTACCGATATCCTTGTCCGAGATCGTATCAGCATCGAGTTCGCCAAGCGCCACCGCCACGCCGAGGGCCGAGGCGCCACGGGAATAGCCCATCGATTTCAAGGCATCGCGGGTCACAGTCGTGCCGCCGGCCGCTTCGACCTCCTGCACCCGGCGCTGGGTCAGAAGCGGGCATTTGATCTGGACGAAATGCACGTCCCCGAGCATTTCGATCCCGGCATCGGCGATGGCCGCGCGAACCGCGTCTGCCACCATCAGGACCTGTTGCCTGCGGCCGAGATGCTGCCAGGGCAAGGCCGGCGTTCGGGCGACGCCGATTGCCAGCGCACCTGTACCTTCCTCCGCGACCTCCTGCCGGCCGAAAACGGTCCAGTGGGGCGACAATGCGCCTTCCGTGCCGCCGGACATCACGAGCGAGGCTCCGGATATGCCGTTTTTTGCAAAGAGCGTTTCGAAGCTCGATGCGGCGAAGGCGCGGGTGAAATCGTTGACGCAGCCATTTCCTTCCGTCTTGCCGAGGATGGCAACGAGATCGCCCGGTGCCAGCGCGGCATCGAACAGGGCCTCGACGCCGCTGGTGTCATCGGGGCCATCGGCTGCGATACGGGCGACGAAGGCGCGGCGGGAGGGCATCAGCCGATCCCCTCGATAACAGCCTCAGACGTCGACACGGCGCCGAAGACGCCGCCCTGCATCTTGATCATCTTGATGGCGGCGAGATGGTTGCCGTAGTCGGTGGCGCCGCAGCAATCTTCCAGCATGACGCATTCGAAGCCGCGATCGTTCGCCTCGCGCATCGTCGTATGGACGCAGACGTCGGTGGTGATGCCTGTCAGAATGATGTTCTCGATGCGCTTCTGGTGAAGGATGAGCTCCAGGTCGGTGGCGCAGAACGAGCCCTTGCCGGGCTTGTCGATGATCGTCTCGCCCTCGATCGGGTAAAGCTCCTCGATGATGTCCCAGCCCGGCTCGCCGCGCACCAGGATGCGGCCGCAGGGACCGACATCGCCGATGCCGGCACCGATGCGCTGCGAGCGCCAGCGCTTGTTGGCCGGCAGGTCGGCCAGATCAGGGCGGTGGCCCTCGCGCGTGTGAATAATGTGATAGCCCTTTCCCCGCATGGCGGTAAGCACCGCCTTGATCGGCGCGATCGGGGCGCGCACAAGCGAGAGATCATAGCCCATATGATCGACATAGCCGCCGGGACCGCAGAAATCCGTCTGCATGTCGATGATAATGAGCGCCGTGTTGTCGGGCCGCAGCGCGCCGTTGTAGGGCCAGGGATAGGGATCGGACTTGATGTAGCGTCCCTTGGCTTCCGTCTGTACATCCATATCGAGACCTCCTATTCGCCGCTTGGCTTCGATGTTTTGCCATAAACCCGGGTCGGCTTCTCGAAGCCGCAGGCCGTTCCGTCCGTGACCTTGATCTCGTCTTCCCAGGGCAGCCGGTATTGCCCGGCAATAAGATCGTGCATGTAGCTGTAGGGCGCATCGCCGGCACCGCCGGCGACCGCCACATAGCCGCGATGGCCGAACTGGTAGATGTTGTTTTCGACGCCCCAGCCGCGCCGCGCCTCACGCACCAGGTCGGGGCGCACTTCTGCGGTGATGATCTCGTTGACGCGGCCGGTCGTTCCGTGGGCGATGATCGATCCGTCGAAATTGCAGATCATCCCCTCCCCCATGGAATCGAAGCTGCCGTCGGAGCCGGACATGCAGACATTGGCCGTGACCATCAGGTTGCAGAAGGCATTCGACTGGTTGGTGAAGCGCCAGCTCTCGCGGATCGGGGCGGTGTAGCCTGCCGTGCGGATCATGATCTCGGCGCCCTTGTAGGCGCATTCCCGGGCCATTTCCGGGAACATGCCGTCATGGCAGATGATCAGGGCGAGCTTGGCACCCTTGGGGCCGTCTATGACCGGAATGCCGAGGTCGCCGGGCTCCCAGGGTTCGACCGGCACCCAGGGGTGCATCTTGCGGTAATAGAGCTTGAGTTCGCCCTGGTCGTCGATGACGATACCGGAATTGTAAGGCATGCCGCCGGGATTGAACTCCATGATTGAGAAGCATCCCCAGATATGGTTGTCGCGGCAGGCTTTCTTGAAGGCCGCTACCTCAGGGCCGTCCATGCGGCACATGATCTCCGGGTTGATGTCCATTGACAGGCCGTGCAGCGCATATTCCGGAAAGACGACGAGATCCATTCCGGACTGGTTGCGGCGCGCCTTGCCGACGAGATCAACGATCACCTGTGTCTGGCGGGCGAGATCGTCCTTCGTCACAGTGACCGGCAGCTGCAGCTGAACGAGGCCGATACCGACGCCGTGTTCCGAAATGTTCAGTCCTCCGAGACCGTTCATGGCATGTCCTTACTTGGTTATGGAAAGCGAGGCCGGCGCGCCCGAGAGCGAGCGGGTGGGCGAGGATGTGGCAATCAGGATGACCAGCGTCAGGACATAGGGAGCCGCATAGAAGAGGTAGTATCCCTGCGTCACGCCGACGGACTGGAGCGAGGGGCCGAGGGCTCCGGCGCCGCCGAACAGAAGGGCCGCCAGGAAACAGCCGATCGGGTTCCAGCGGGCAAAGATCACCAGTGCCACCGCCATCAGGCCCTGCCCCGACGAAATCCCTTCGTTCCAGGAGCCGGGATAGTAGAGCGAGAGATAAGCACCGCCGACGGCGGCGAGCGATCCGCCGACGGCGGTTGCCAGCAGCCGCACGGTGTCGGGATTGAGGCCCATGGCCCGCGCCGCGTCCGAGCTGTCGCCGACCACCCTCAGGATCAGGCCGAGACGGGTGTTGCGGAAGCCCCACCACAGCGCCACCGCCAGCAGCGCGCCGATGACGAAGAGCACATTGATGTTCAGTGCTGCCTGAACCTGCGGCAGACGCGACCAGCCGCCGAGCGGGATCGACGGCAGATGTGGTGCCGCCGGCTTGATGAAGGACTTGCCGAGGAAGAAGGCAAGACCGAGCCCGAACTGCATCATGGCGATACCGATGGCGATGTCGTTGACCTTGGGGAACTTGCAGATGAAGCCGTGCACGAGGCCGAACACCGCGCCTGTCGCCATCGCCGCCAGAACGCCGAGCCAGGGGGAGCCCGTCATGACGGCCACCGCATAAGCGGTCATCGCGCCGAACACGAGGGTGCCCTCGAGGCCGAGATTGATGCGGCCGGAGCGCTCGGTGATGGATTCGCCGAGGCTGACGAAAATGAAGGGTGTCGAGACGCGGATGGCCCCGGCGAAGATGGCCAGCGGCACGCCCCAGAGACCGATTGCGGTATCGTCCATCAGACGCTCCTCTTCCAGAGATCGGGATTGAAAATCCTGAAGCGGCCGTAAAAGGTTTCGCAGAACAGGATGACGATGAAGAGGGTTCCCTGCAGCACGAGAACGGTCGCATCCGGCAGGCCCATGCGGCGTTGGATGAGGCCGCCGGAAGCATCGATGCCGCCGAGCAGGATGGCGACGGGGATGATGGCCAGCGGATTGTGGCGTGCGAGGAAGGCGACGAGGATGCCGGTATAGCCGTAGCCTGCGGCGAGCGACGCGTTGGCGCTGCCCTGCACGGCCGAAACCTGCACCATGCCGGCCAGGCCCGCAAAACTTCCTGCGAGCGCCGTAAAGCCGACCATCAACCGTCCGACCGGCAATCCCTGGATTTGCGCGGCGCGGACATTGCCGCCGGCGATGCGGGCGGCAAAGCCGATACTGGTGGCCTCGATCAGGATCCAGCAGAGGATGCAGGCGACAACACCGATGGCCAGGCCCCAGTTGACGTCCATGCCGGGGATGTGGCCCAGCATGAAGTTTGCCGGCAGGGTGGCGGTCGACGGCTTGTTGAGACTGGCCGGATCGCGCAGCGGCCCCTCGATCAGATGGTTCATCAGTGCGATGGCGATATAGGCCAGCAACAGGGAGGCGATGGTCTCGTTGACGCCGCGGTAGTGACGCAGGAAGCCGGCGAAGCCGATCCAGATCGCACCGGAGAGCATGCCGGCAAGCGCCATCAGCGGAATGACGCCGATCGGCGGGAGGGCTGCTGTCAGCGGCAAGGCCGTGGCCGCAGCCGCGACGCCGCCCAGCACCACTGCGCCCTCGCCGCCGATGATGACCAGGCCGAGCCTTGCCGGAAGTGCGACGCAGAGGGCGGTAAGCAGCAGCGGTGCCGCCCGGCTGAGCGCATTCTGCATCGAAAACCAGCTTCCGAAGCCGCCGGCATACATCAGCTGGAACAGCACGGCCGGCGATTTGCCGACCGCCATTATGAACAGGGAGAACACTGCCAGGCCGGCGATGACGGCCGCGAGTGAAATGACCACCGGTTCAGCGCGCCGCGCCAGCCATTCCAGGGCCGGCCGGAACGGAGCAGTCACAGGTGCCAACGACGATGCCGTGGACGTTTCTATTTCGGCGGCCATGGCCTGCCCTCCCTTCTTCTCGCTCAAGCCGTCGAGCCGACTACGCCCTCGACGAGATAGTTCATGCTTTCAAGCTCGATCGCGTCCTCGGCAAAGGCCTGGCCTGATGTGACGACGACATTGCCCTTGTTGTCCTTGAGAGGCCCCTTGAACACCGAGAAGCCACCCGCCTTCATCGATGCCAACGTCGCCTCGAACTTGGTGCGGGACTCGGCAGAGACGCCGGGTCCGAGCGGGCTCATCTTGACGAAGCCGTCCTTCAGGCCGCCGCGCACGAAATTTCCGAGCGGCTTGCCGGCTTGGGCCTCGGTGACGAAGTTGGTGTAGACATTCCCCCAGGCCCATTCGGCGCCGGTCAGATATTTTTCCGGGGCGAGCGGGCTCTGGTTGGCATGGTAGCCGCAGACGAAGGCACCGCGCCCGGCGGCAGTCTCGACGATCACCTTGGGGCTGTCGACGTGGCAGGTAATGACATCGGCACCCTGGTCGATCAGCGCATTGGTGGCCTCTGCCTCCTTGACGGCCAGCGACCACTCGCCGGTAAAGATCACCTGGCAGGTGATGGTCGGATCGACGGAGCGAGCACCGAGCAGGAAGGAGTTGATGTTGAGCAGCACCTGCGGGATCGGCTTGGCGGCGACAAAACCGATTTTCTTGCTCTTCGACGCATAGGCGGCAGTGATGCCGTTCAGGTACTGGCCCTGGCCGATATAGCCGAAGTAGGACCCCGTGTTCATCGGGTTCTTGTCTTTCTGCCAAAGCCCGCCGCAGTGACGGAACTGGATGTTCGGATATTTTGCTGCCACCGCGAGCATGTGGGGGTCGAAGTAGCCGAACGAGGTCGGGAAGATCAGGGTCGCACCGTCGAGGTTGATCATCGACTCCATCGTCTTCTGGACGTCGACGGTCTCCGGCACGTTTTCCTCTTCGACGACGGTGACGCCCGGCATCGCTTTCACGACGGCGGCACCCTCGGCATGGGCCTGGTTGTAACCGTAGTCGTCCTTGGGGCCGACATAGATGAAGCCCACGGTAAGGGCGGTCTGTGCTGCGGCGCCCGTTGCAAACAGGGACGGAGACAGGCCGAGCGCGGCCCCTGCCCCAACGGTGGTCTGGAGGAATGTACGGCGGTTCATAGGCAGGAGTTTGGTCATCGTGATCTCCTCGCGGCATTGCCGGTTCAAAAAGGTTACGATTGACTGAAGCAACTCCCGTGCCATTTCAGGAACGTCATGATTTCAATAGGTTGGTTGGCTTAAGAACGAGGATCGCACAAACTGTATGCACTTTTCTTGGGCTGATGAATATATAATCGGCTTTTGAAGTGTCGACGCTATGCGAGATCTACGGCGCTGCACAATTATGATAAATAACAAGTTATAACAGCTAGTTATGAAAATATTGACATCTGGTTGCGTCCGTTGCATCTGTATGCAGTTGACTTAAAGCAGAGACAGTTTGTGAAATCGCATCCTAAAAAAGCGGTTGTGCGCGCCGGTACCACCGTCGAGCAGATGGTTCGCGCAATTGCGGACATGATCATCACAGGTGTCATGCAGCCAGGCGACAAGCTCGATGAGGTTTCCCTCGCGGGACGCTTCGAGGTCTCGAGAACGCCGGTGCGGGAGGCGCTCGGTCAGCTCTGCGCCATCGGGCTTGTCGGTCGCGAGCCCAATCGCAGTGCTGTTGTCACGAGAGTGACGCAGCAGCATCTCGTGTCCATGTTCGAGGCGATGGCCGAACTGGAGGGAATCTGCGCCCGGCTTTCTGCCGAACGGATGACCGTCGACGAGAGGCGTCAGCTGGAGGCCGAGCATCGGGCCTCGGCGCGGCTCGTGCATCGCGGCGACGAAGAGGCATACGCGGCGCACAATACCGAGTTTCATTCGCGTCTCTATCGTGGCGCACACAACGATCATGTCTACGAGCTGGTGACGCAGACGCGCGCGCGGCTGGCGCCGTTTCGAAGGGCGCAGTTCAGACTGGACGGGCGCATGGCGCGGTCTTTCGAAGAACACGAGACGATCGTCATGGCGATCTTGCGGGGCGAGGCGGCGCTCGCCGGTCGCGCCGCCCACGCTCATGTCGCCATCGTCAGCGATGCCAGCCTGGTCTTCGCCCGGCATGCCGACGACCTCGGGAATAGCCAAGACTAGCAGCCCGGTGCTTCAATCTCTCAGCTGCCAGCGCCGAGACTGCGTGACTGTAGTCTGCCCACCTAGACCACGACAGGATACTGCGCGCCGTCCATCGTGATGGTGACGCCGGTAATATAGCGCGCCTTGTCAGAGGCGAGAAAAAGCGCGAGGTCGGCGACTTCCTCGGGCAGCGCCATGCGTCCCATCGGGATCTTGGCGACACTCTTGCTGATGGCTTCGTCGACGGAAATACCGGTCATGCGCGCATCGGCAGCCATACCCTCGGCCACCCGCCCGGTTTGCGTAAGACCCGGGCTGATGCCGACGACCCGGACGCCCGATGCGGCATAGGCGTTGCCGAGACCGGCCGTTGCCAGCATCAGCGCTGCGTTCGCGGAGCCGCCGGCAAGGTGCACGGGGCTTGCAACCTTGCCGCCTGCCCCGATGATGTTGACGATGACGCCGTGACCGCGCGCCGCCATGGCTTTCACAACGGGATCGACCACATTGATGGTCGAGAAGAACTTGGCGTCCATCGCGGCCCGCCAGAAGGCAGGCGTCAGATCTTCCGGCGGCGATCTCTTGGCAGCGCCAGCCGAGTTCACGAGCACATCGATGGGGCCGACATCGCGGGCGATCCCTTCCACCAGCGCCGCAGCGGCGTCGCCGTCGGACAGATCGGCGGCAAAGCCGATCGCGCCGGGCAGTGTGTTCAACGCTTGATCGATGTTGGCTTGCGAGCGCGAAACGATCACGACCTGCGCGCCCTCCCCGGCAAACTGGCTGGCGCAGGCCAGGCCAATTCCCTTCGAGCCGCCGGTGACGAGAACGATCTTTCCCTCGAAGCTCTTAGCAGTCGTACTCATATTCCTGTCTCTCCTCATGCGACGATGCACCGGTTGGCCACCGGGAGCCTGTCTGTCGAAACTGGTGCAATTCAGCCCCCGTGGCCAACGCAGGTCTACGCTTCCAGCCACGGGAGGCCACACACTTTTTCATGAACGACGGCCCGTCGGGATGATGTGTCGATGTGCTTGGAGCCGCATCGCTATGATGGGCGTCGCTAAAAAACGTTAAGCAGGCGTGCTAAGAGACGGGTCGCCAAGGCAGATCGCCATTTGCCAAAATTCTAAACTGCTTGTCAGAATCAAAGAATCGGAGATAATGGCGGCAATTCATCGATAGACAGAAAAATATCGCCAGAACGGTCCTCTGACATGAACGCTTTCACACCGTTGCCGTCGTTTGAGTTCGACGACAAGATCCTGCTGCAGGGAGCAGAAATCTCGCGCAAGCTGGATCAGCTTCGCTTCGAGAAATTTCCGCCCAATGCCCGCAAGACGCTGCGCAAGTTTTCGATGGCGGAGGTCGCCCATTATCTGGGCGTCAGTCCCAACAATCTGAAGCGATTGCATCTGGAAGGCAAGGGCCCAGTTCCCGAAACCTCGTCCGGCGGTCGGCGCCTCTACACCGCCGAACAGATGTCCGAGCTTCGACTGCTGCTCGACAAGACGGGAAAGGCGGAAGCCAAGAAGTACGTTCCGCACCGCAAGGCCGGCGACAAGCTGCAGGTGGTGGCGGTCGTCAACTTCAAGGGCGGTTCCGGCAAGACGACAACGGCGGCCCATCTGGCCCAGCACCTTGCCCTCACCGGCCACCGGGTTCTGGCCATCGATCTCGATCCGCAGGCATCGTTGTCGGCGCTGCACGGCTTTCAGCCGGAGCTCGACAAGAATCCGTCGCTATACGACACGATCCGCTACGACGACGAGCGCAAGCCGATCAGCGAGGTGATCCTGCAGACCAACTTCCCCGGCCTCGATATCATTCCGGCAAATCTCGAACTCCAGGAATATGAATACGACACGCCGCTTGCGATGCAGGCGGGTACGGAGGGCAAGCGGTTTTTCACGCGGCTCGGCAAGGGACTTCTGGAAGTCGACGACCGCTACGACGTGGTCGTCATCGACTGCCCGCCGCAGCTCGGATATCTCACTTTGACGGCTTTGACGGCCGCCACCTCCGTGCTGATTACCGTCCATCCGCAAATGCTCGACCTGATGTCGATGAGCCAGTTCCTGCTGATGCTCGGAAACATCACGCGGACGATCAAGAAGGCGGGTGCCGATGTGCGCATGGACTGGCTGCGTTATCTCATTACCCGATATGAGCCGACCGACGTTCCGCAGGTGCAGATGCTCGGCTTCATGCAGTCGATGCTGGCCGAGGAGATCTTGCAGAGCCCGATGGTGAAGACGACGGCGATCTCGGACGCGGGTTTGACGAAGCAGACCCTCTACGAAGTCGAACGCTCCAATTTCACGCGCGGGACCTACGATCGCGCCATCGAATGCATGGATGCGGTCAATTTCGAGATTCAAGGCCTGATTCATCGGGCCTGGGGGCGGATGTGATGATGTTGACTGCCGTCAAAAGCTATGAAATTCCGATGTTATTCAAGGACCTAGTGCAGCTGGAGGGTCACTTAGATGGCGCGTAAGAACCCATTTGCCCATGTCATGGAGGAGGGGCTTCCGGATGAAGCCCGCCCAGTGCTCGACTATACGATCAAAGGTGCGTCGCGGTCTATTCTCAATTCGATCGACGAGCTGGCAAGCCGCGCAGACAAGCTGCTCGAGGGCGAGACGATCGTCGAACTCGACCCCGATGTCGTCGACGTATCCTTTATCCAGGATCGTCTGGAGGATGACGCAAAGGAGTTCGAGGAGCTGGTCAACGGCATCCGTGAGAGGGGCCAGGATAGTCCCATTCTCGTGCGGCCCCACCCCAAGGTCGACGGCCGGTACATGGTGGTATTCGGTCATCGGCGGTTACGGGCAGCGAAAACGCTCGGCCGCAAGGTTCGCGCTGTCGTCAAGGCGATGCAGGATCAGGAGCATGTGGTTGCGCAAGGGCAGGAGAACTCCGCCCGGGCCAACCTGTCCTTCATCGAGCGCGCCGTCTTTGCCGGTGCGCTGTCCCGTCTCCATTACGACAATGACAACCGCATCATCATGACGGCACTGTCGCTCGATCGCGCCACGCTGTCGAAGATGCTGGCGGTGACGAGCATCTCACCAGAAATTCTCGACAGCATCGGCGCGGCGAAGTCGATCGGTAGGGATCGCTGGTATGAGCTGAAGATATTGCTGGAGAAGCCGTCCAATCTCGACAAGGCAATGGCCTTCGTTGCCACGCCGGCCTTTGCCGAAGGCACGAGTGACGAACGCTTTAACGGCCTGGTGACCCATCTCAAGCAGAGCAAGCGGCCGTCAAGCAAGGTTCAGGAGCGATCCTGGTCCATAGCGGATAAAAGCATCAACGTCACCGCAAAGCATGACGGCAAGGTATTTTCGCTGGCGCTAAAATCGAAAGATGCCGCTGGCTTCGGAGAATATCTGTCGGACAATCTGGAGCAGCTTTACGAAGCTTTCTCCAACCGTTCCTCGACCAAAGCAGGAGACTAAACCGCAAAAGAAAAAGGCCCCCAAACGTTGCCGCTGTGGAAGCCCTTCTCGAAGTTCTAGCAGACTGAGAATCGCATTTCCCTGAATCACTGTCAAGAGTCTTGGCGCCGTTTGGTGAGCAGATTTCTATTGCCTTATTGAAGGTGACGAGAAAATGCAGACAGGAAGTGTGACGACGCCCTTTGGGCGGCGATCGATGACGCTTGGCATGCTGGCAAGCCAATACAAGGCCAACGACATCGGCCCGGACCAATCGGTCGACAAGTGGAAGATTTTTCGCGCACTCTGCGAAGCAAAGCCATTGCTCGGGCTTTCCGACAGGGCACTGGCGGTCATGAACGCTCTTCTGAGCTTCTATCCCGGCAACGAACTCGGGGCAAAACATGGCCTCGTCGTCTTTCCGTCCAATGCGCAACTGTCGATCCGCGCCCACGGCATCGCGCCCGCGACGCTGCGCCGCCACCTGGCAGCGCTGGTGGAAGCCGGGTTGCTGGTGCGCAAGGACAGCCCGAACGGCAAGCGCTTCGCCCGCCGCGACGGGGAAGGGGAGGTCGACCAGGCGTATGGCTTCAATATCGCTCCGCTGATCGCCCGCGCCGACGAGATCCAGTTGCTGGCAGCCCAGGTGACAGCCGACCGCGCGCTGTTCCGGGCCACGCGCGAGCGGCTTTCGCTCTGCCGTCGCGACATTGCCAAGCTCATCGAGACGGCTCTGGAAGAGGGCGTGCCGGGCGACTGGACGATGGTCCACGGTCATTTCCGCTCGCTGGTAGCAGCCATCCCGCGCTCGCCGACCATCCACGACCTCGAGCCGATCGTCGAGGAAATGGAGATGTTGCGTCAGGAAGTGCTCAACCTGTTGGAAGTTCGCATGAATGTTCAAAATATGAACGGCAATGAGTCCCAGGCTGAGCGTCACATACAGAATTCAAATCCCGACTCTAATTCTGATCTTGAACCGGCTTCGAAAAAGAAGCAGGGCGAAACATCGGTGGAAGAGCCGCTGGCAGCGGATATGCCGATTGATCCCGCCGCAGCAGTGCAGCCCATCGAAACCAAGCAGTCGGCGGCGCTCGATCGAACGGCCGGGTCGACGGTCGCGCCGGCGCGGCGGCCTGTCGGGATGGGCATGACGGACCAGCCGGCGCTCAAAGCCTTTCCGCTCGGGCTGGTGCTGCAGGCCTGCCCCGAAATCGTCGCCTATGGTCCCGGCGGAGGCATTGGCAGCTGGCGCGACCTGATGGCGGCGGCCGTCGTCGTCCGCTCGATGCTGGGGGTGAGCCCCAGCGCCTACGAGGAAGCTTCCGCCGTCATGGGACCGGAAAACGCGGCGACGGTGATGGCCTGCGTGCTCGAGCGAGCCGGCAGCATCACCTCGGCCGGCGGCTATCTGCGCGATCTCACCCGCCGCACCGAACGCGGCGAGTTCGCCATTGGACCGATGCTGATGTCGCTCGCCAGGGCGAATGGCGGTCGAAATGCGCGAACTGGATAACGGGGCGCGGCAGCGGGGCGTCCGTGAAACTCGATATGTGCCGGGCTGTTCGCACGAGCGCTCCGCTAGGCGATGCCAGCAACGGCGGAAATCAATGGCCGCTTGACTGCCGTTGTCTTAGCGAATTTGTCATATCGCACATGGTTAACGGATGGTAAACAAGGTCCAAATCGGCTTGCCCTGGCCAAACATAGACCTGGGGTGTCGGTCTTGCCGTGACAAGCGGCGTGACACTGGGTCTCCTGCTTCGCCGGACGCTCTCGGGCACCTTGATGGAATCGGCGGGACAACTATGTTGCAATCATAGAGATTCCTAAATGATATTGAGCGTCACATGCATCAGCGCCGGCTTGAGAAATTCTATCAGGTCAATCCCAAGGGCCTGAAGACTGCCTCCGAAGTACCAGCCTCTCAAGCTGACGCATCGGGCAAGGATCGTGAGGTTTCAGACCGCCCTAAGCCCGAGGCGCTCGCCGAGCCTACCCGCTAGGGTGCAGACCCCGGCGCAGACGTCTCGGGTTGGCCTTCATTCCCATCCAAACCCCAGTTTGCCTTCGTCCCATAGCGCTCCCCGGTGAGCCCGCCGGAAACTCTCGGGATCACACTCTCGTGTGCAGGGCTGGGTAAGGCAGATTTGCTTGCTTGACCTATTCCGCAGAGGGCTTACGGATCTGATCCTTGATGAAAATCAACGGCCGCTCCGGGCGGCTCGTTTGCTGTGCGGTGTGTAAGTAATGACGACTGTCGAGAATGCGGTGCTGGCCACGGCCGAAGGTCGACGACTCCAGGAGATAAAGCAGGGTGTTGCCTGGCGGCGATGGGGGCCTTACGTGTCGGAGCGCCAATGGGGCACCGTGCGCGAAGACTACAGCGCCGACGGCGATGCCTGGAATTTCTTCCCCTTCGATCATGCCCGCAGCCGGGCCTACCGCTGGGGAGAGGACGGGCTTGCAGGCTTCTGCGATGACAGCATGCGCTGGTGTCTGGGACTGGCGCTCTGGAACGAGAAGGATGCGTTTCTCAAGGAGCGGCTTTTCGGGCTTGCCAACGCCGAGGGAAACCACGGCGAGGACGTCAAGGAAGTCTACCACTACGTCGATGCGACGCCGACCCATTCCTATCAGAAGATGATCTATCGCTATCCGCAGGCAGCATTTCCCTATGCGCAACTGCGTACCGAGAACGCCGCGAGGACCAGGCTCGACCCGGAGTTCGAAATTGCCGATACGGGCATCTTCGCCGAAGGCCGGTTTTTCGATGTCACGATCGAATACGTCAAGGCCGGCCCCAACGACATCCTGATGCATATCGTGGTCGACAACGCGGCGGATGAGGCGGCTGTCATTCATGTCCTGCCGCAGCTCTGGGCCCGCAACACCTGGTCCTGGTCGGACGAACCCCAGCGTCCACGGCTCGAGGCGCAGGAAAATGGCGACGTGCTGGCAACCCGTCCGGCCAAGAAGACCTGGCGCCTGAGTGTCGAAGCCCCCTGCGAACTGCTGTTCTGCGAAAACGACACCAACTCGCCGCTGCTTTTCGGCTCCTCCGCCAGCGGGCCCTTCAAGGACGGTGTCAACGACTTCGTCGTTTCTGGCGTACAGTCCGCGGTCGATCGCAAGGGCGGCAGCAAGGTGGCGGCGCGGCGGGTGTTCGAAGTGCCCGCGAAGGGGAGGGTGTCGATGCGCCTTCGCTGGCGCGAGGACGGCCTTGCCGCCGAGCCGTTCGCGGACTTCGACGAGATCGTCGCGCTCCGGCAGCAGGAGGCGGATGCTTTCTATGCGGCCGTGCAGGCGGACATCGCTCCGCAATCCGCGCGCGCGGTGCATCGCCAGGCTATTGCAGGCCTGTTGTGGTCGAAACAGTTTTATTTTCTGGATGTCCCGCGCTGGCTGGACGGGGATGCTGGCCTACCGCCACCGCCGGCCGGACGCCACAAGGGGCGCAATGCCGACTGGCGCCATCTCAACAATTCCGACATCGTCCTGATGCCGGATGCCTGGGAATATCCGTGGTATGCCGCATGGGATCTCGCTTTCCATTGCCTGCCGATGGCGCTGGTCGATCCCGACTTCGCCAAGCAGCAACTTTTGCTGCTCACCCGCGACTGGTTCATGCACCCGTCCGGCCAGTTGCCGGCCTATGAATGGAATTTCTCCGACGTCAATCCGCCGGTGCAGGCCTGGGCGGCGCTGCAGGTCTACGAGATCGACCGCAAATTGACGGGCATCGACGACATCTCCTTCCTCGAACGCATCATGCACAAGCTGATGCTCAACTTCACCTGGTGGGTCAACCGTAAGGATTCCGACGGTCGCAACCTGTTCCAGGGTGGCTTTCTCGGCCTCGACAACATCAGTCCGTTCAACCGCTCGGAAGCGCTCCCCGACAATATGGTGCTCGACCAGGCCGATGGCACTGCCTGGATGGCGATGTATGCCCTCAACCTGATGAAGATCGCCATCGAACTGGCGTTGAGCGATCCCGTCTACGAGGACATGGCCAGCAAGTATTTCGAGCATTTCCTGCTGATCGCGGGGGCGGTGGCCGATATCGGCGAGACCGGCGAAGGCCTGTGGAACGAGGAGGACGGCTTCTTCTACGACATGCTGCGCCATGCGGACGGATCTTCGGTGCCGATCCGCATCCAGTCGCTTGTCGGTCTCATTCCCATCTTCGCGGTGGAGGCGCTGGACAACGACATCTTCGCCAAGCTGCCGTCCTTTGCCGCCCGCTCGCGCTGGCTTCTGCAAAACCGCCCGAAACTTGCCGCACTGGTGTCCCGCTGGACGGAACACGGCCAGGGCGAGAGCCATCTTCTGTCGCTGCTGCGCGGTCATCGCCTGAAGGGACTTTTGCGGCACATGCTTGACGAAAAGGAGTTCCTTTCCGATTACGGGGTCCGCTCGCTGTCGAAAATCTATAGCGCCAACCCCTACCGCTTCCAGGCCAGAGGCATTTCCATCGAGGTGCCCTACACACCCGGCGAAGCGGAAAGCGGGCTGTTCGGCGGCAATTCCAATTGGCGGGGCCCGATCTGGATGCCCGTCAATTTCCTCTTCATCGATGCACTCCGGAAATTTCACACCTATTTCGGGCCGGACTTTCTGGTGGAGTGCCCGACGGGGTCGGGCGTGTTCATGAGCCTGGACGGCGTTGCGGACGAGCTCAGCACACGTCTTTCCCGCCTGTTCGTGCCCGAGGCGGAAGGCCCTTCCACTGCAGGTGACAGGATTCCGGGTCACCAGCTGTTCTACGAATATTTTCACGGCGATACCGGCAAGGGCCTCGGCGCATCCCATCAGACCGGCTGGACGGCGCTGGTCGCAAATCTGATCGCGACGATGGCGCACACTCGTTGAGATGGACGCAATCGAGACCCGTTTACGGTCGCCGCATTCGGTGGCGGCCGCCTTTTTGCACGTCGGTTTTTGAGGCGAGCCGGCTCGGCAAGCAATAGTCCAAGTTCGGCAAATTCTACCTAGAAGCGATTTTGTGAACACTTTGTTAGTCGTGCAACACGCGTTTTAATTCGCTTTTAACCATTTAATTGCATGATCCGCTTCATGAACTCCGTTTGGCAGGTTCAATCACGCCAGCGGTCAAAAAATTTTGGAGCCGAACATGATGAAAAGCTTGATTGGTGCCGTCGCCCTTGCCCTGGCCGCGACATCGGCATTTTCCGCCGATCTCTATCAGCCGGAACAGGCGCCGCCGCCGGAAGTCGCCGTAGCCCAGTCGAGCGGCTGGTACCTGCGCGGCGATGTCGGCTATGCCTTTACCAAACTGCGCGGAGCCAACTATTTCCAGGGCTCCAACAGCAACATGCAGGATTTCGATTCCGCCAAGCTCGATGACAGCTTCACGCTCGGCGGCGGTGTCGGTTACCAGATCAACGACTACCTGCGGACGGACGCGACGGTCGACTATCTCTTCAAGTCGGACTTCAAGGGCTCGACCAGGGGCGACTGCGGCGCTTGCGGACCGGACTTCACGGCCGTGTCGGCAACCTCGCGCGACAGTTCTTCCCTGACTGCCGTCAGCCTGCTCGCCAATGCCTATGTCGACATCGGCCACTATGGCGCCTTCACGCCATACGTCGGCGGCGGTCTCGGCGGCACCTATATCAAGTGGGACAAGCTTCACAACACATCCTGCTCCGACGCGGATTCTTCCTCCTGCGACGAAACCGTTACCCATAACGGTCGCGGCAGCTGGCGCTTCACCTACGCTCTGATGGCCGGCACGGCGATCGACCTGACTTGCAACCTCAAGGCCGATGTCGGCTACCGTTACCGCCATATCGAAGGTGGTGACATGTTCGGTTATGCCGAGAATGGCGGTCCAGGCTACGACAAGGGTCTGAACCTGCATGAGGCCCGCGTCGGTGCCCGCTACAACTTCGGCGGCTGCGAGACCGCAAGCTACATGCCGCCGGCCGATATTCCGGTCGCCCCTGCCGTCTACAAATAAGCAGTAGTCGCCCATCGCTCAAATCAAGCCGCCCGGTCGCTCCGGGCGGCTTTTTCGTTGTCCGTGCCGTGCCTGTGGGCACTGATACAAATGCGCAACAGATCCGCCTTCCGATGACGGCAAACTCCCCGGTTAAAGCTTCATTAACCAAGAATTCCCTATGGTTAATGAAATGGAAATCTCCGGATTCGCGTCGACGCGTGTCCGGCTGGAATGCGGGTCTCTAGCCCGTGTGGGGAGTGCTTGCGATGATTCGCTTCAATGCTTTGGCGGCGGCTCTGGTAACGGCGATGGCAGCAGCGGGTACCGCCTTCGCGGGCGACATGCCTCCCGAGATCACGGTGCCCGAGGTGAGCGTCAAGGACGCGGCAGGATTTTATGGGCGCGTCGATCTCGGCTATGCGGTGCAGAGCAGCCTGCACGGGGCACGGCTGCGCAGCTACGATGCCACCAGCGGCGATTACGACAGCGACCGGTTCGACGGCACACGCTTCGGCGGCAACGACTTCTCGGGCGGTCTCGGCGTCGGCTATCAGTTCAACGATCTGGTTCGTGCCGATGTGACGGGCGACCTGTTCCGGGGCGACTTCAGCGGCAAGTTCCTGACCGATACGCCTTGTACCGGCGGGGCAGGGGGCACGGGCTGTTCGGGCAAGACCTCCGCATCCTTCAAGGCCGGCAGCTTGCTCGCCAATGCCTATGTCGATCTCGGAACGGTCGCCGGCTTTACCCCCTATGTCGGCGGCGGTGTCGGCGCGACGCGGGTGAGCTGGGGCGATGCCCGCACGACAGGCGCCTGCGTCGGTTGCGCCGGAGACGTTATCTCGAGCACACGCAGCTCCGGCGATGCCGACTGGCGTTTCACCTACGCCCTTATGGCCGGCGTCGCCTATCAGCTGGCGCCGAACGTCAAGCTCGATCTCGGCTATCGCTATAGCCACGTCGCGGGTGGCGACATGTTCGGTTACTCCGCCGCCGACACGGTCGCCGGTGCGACCGGCACGATGGGACGCGACGGTGCCATGGCTCGCCAGGAAATCCGCGTCGGTCTGCGCATCACCAGCTGGTAGCGCAAAGGGCGCAGTCGCGACAAAATATCCTCTCGTCACGACGCGCGATCTTGACTTCTACCCCGCCGCCCTTTACCCACATTGGCGGGCCACCCTTCCCCAACGAAGGGCTTTCTATCTGAGAGGATAGCATCATGACCGAGACCGCCAAGCCGGACATCCGTCCGCACAATACGCATTTTTCTTCTGGCCCCTGCTCGAAGCGCCCCGGTTGGTCGCTCGACGCTCTCTCCGACGCAGCCCTGGGCCGCTCGCATCGCGCGAAAGTCGGAAAGACCAAACTCAAGCAGGCCATCGACCTCACCCGCGAAGTTCTCAATGTGCCTGCGGATTACCGCATCGGCATCGTTCCCGCATCCGACACCGGCGCCGTCGAAATGGCGATGTGGTCGCTGCTCGGCGAGCGCGGCGTCGACATGGTGGCCTGGGAAAGCTTTGGCGCCGGCTGGGTGACCGATGTCGTCAAGCAGCTGAAGCTGAAGGACGCCCGCAAGATCGAAGCCGACTACGGCCAGCTTCCGGATCTCTCCACCATCGATTTCGACCGCGACGTGGTCTTTACCTGGAACGGCACGACCTCGGGCGTGCGCGTACCGAACGCCGATTTCATTCCGGCCGACCGCAAGGGCCTGACGATCTGTGACGCCACCTCGGCAGCCTTTGCCCAGGACCTGGATTTCGCCAAGCTCGACGTTACGACCTTCTCCTGGCAGAAGGTGCTGGGCGGGGAGGGGGCCCACGGGGTCATCATCCTGTCGCCTCGTGCCGTCGAACGGCTGACCACCTATGTGCCGGCCTGGCCGCTGCCGAAGATCTTCCGGATGACCTCGGGCGGCAAGCTGATCGAGGGCATTTTCACCGGCGAGACCATCAACACGCCTTCGATGCTTTGCGTCGAAGACTACATCGATGCGCTGCTCTGGGCAAAGTCGCTCGGCGGCTTGCCGGCCCTGATCGGCCGCGCCGATGCCAATGCCAAGGTGATCGCCGACTTTATCGCTGGGAACGACTGGATCGCCAACCTCGCCGTGAAGCCTGAAACGGCCTCCAATACCTCCGTCTGCCTGCGCATCGTCGACGAACAGGTCTCGGCGCTCGATGACGACGGACAGGCGGCTTTCGCCAAGGGTCTGGTCGCGCTGCTCGAGAAGGAAGCCGTTGCTTTCGACGTCGGTCATTACCGCGACGCACCGTCCGGTCTTCGCATCTGGGCCGGTGCCACCATCGAGACTTTGGACATGCAGAAGCTGATGCCATGGCTCAGCTGGGCATTCGAGACGCAAAAAGCGACGCTTGCAAAGGCCGCCGCCTGATCTTGCGTACGGCTCCGCCCGTGCGGCGGAGCCTCAGTATCCCATTACATTCATCGCTGAACCCAACTTCAGGAGGCCATCATGGCACCTCGCGTTCTCGTATCCGACGAACTGTCGGAAACCGCCGTCCAGATCTTCCGCGATCGCGGCGTCGAAGTCGATTTCCAGCCGCAGCTCGGCAAGGACAAGGACAAACTCGCCGAGATCATTGGCAATTATGACGGCCTCGCCATCCGCTCGGCCACCAAGGCGACGGAAAAGCTGATCGCCGCCGCCACCAACCTCAAGGTCATCGGCCGCGCCGGCATCGGCGTTGACAATGTCGATATCCCGGCCGCCTCGCGCCGCGGCATCATCGTCATGAACACGCCGTTCGGCAATTCGATCACCACGGCCGAACACGCCATCGCGCTGATGTTTGCCGTTGCCCGCCAGCTGCCGCAGGCCGATGCCTCGACCCAGGCCGGCAAGTGGG